>NZ_JBNNVP010000012.1:0-144276 GCF_050280605.1 Pseudomonas sp. NPDC089918
CAGTATGAATCACCCAGTCGCCGATGGGCACGATCAACCCGGTCTCTTCGGCCTGCGGAATGAATTTGATTGGAGACACCATGCCGAGCTCGGGATGCTGCCAGCGGATCAATGCCTCTACGCCGATTATCTGACCTGACTGCAAATCCACCTGTGGCTGGTACAGCAGCAGGAACTCGTCATGGTTGAGTGCGTTTCGAAGCCCGTCTTGCATCGCGAGCTTGCCCTGAACCTTGTTATTCATCTCGCTCGTATAGAACTGGTAGCTGTTGCGACCCAGCTCCTTGGCCCGGTACATGGCGGCATCCGCGTTGCTGAGCAACGTCTCGGTATCGCTGCCGTCGGCGGGATAGGTGGCCAACCCCATGCTGCAGGTGACGTGGAGTGTATGTCCGCTGAGCTGAATCGGTCGCAGGATGGCTTCCTGGATTTTGTGCAGGGCGGGAGTAACGCCGTCGAGGTCTGAGGGCTGGTCAAACAGGATGATCACAAACTCGTCGCCACCCAGTCGCACGACGGTGTCGGTGCGGCGTACACACTCCAGCATGCGCTGGGCGACGGTTTTCAGCAGCTCGTCTCCAGCACTGTGCCCAAGGCTGTCATTCACCAGTTTGAATTTGTCCAGATCGAGAAACACCACCGTCACCAGCCGGCTGTAGCGCTGAGCATAAAGTATTGCCTGCTTGAGACGGTCTTCGAGCAGCGTGCGATTCGGCAGCCCGGTCAGTGCGTCATGGTCACCCATATAGCGAATGCGCTTTTCGGTAAGTTGGCGTTCTATCGCAATGCCGGCAAGAGGTGTCGCCATGTTGATCAGTCGCGTCTCGGTCGAGCTGGGGCTGCGTACGGTGCTGGAATACAAGGCAAACGTACCCAATACCTTTCGCTCATGGGACAGAATCGGCGTCGACCAGCACGCGCGAAATCCATAGGGCGCGGCGACTGAACGGTACTCCTCCCACAGCGGATCCAGCTCGATATCGGTGACGATGACCGGTTCTCGTCGATACACCGCGGTGCCGCATGAACCGACGTTCGGACCGATCGCAATCCCGTCAATGAGTTGGTTATAGGCTTTCGGCAAACTGGGCGCAGCCCCGTGCAGCAGGTGTTTGCCATCCTCATCCAGCACCAGGATGGACACCATCATCCCCTCCAGTTGGGACTCGACCAAGTGAGCCAGGCTGTCGAGGACTTCTGCAAGCTCGGTGCTCCTGGCGATCAGCTCCAGGACATGACCTTGTCCGGCACGGATGACGGCTTCTTGCTCTAATCGGCTGTTTTGCAAGGCGAGCCGTTCTGTGGCGATGCTCAATTGGACCGTTCTTTTTTCCAGCTGAAGTCGGTCTTTGAGGAATTGATTCACCGCGCGAGCCATGTTGCCGATCTCGTCTTTCCCATGTTCCGCCATCATCAAATGCGTCTTGTCAGTGCGCTCCTGACGCAATTGCCGGCTTATTTCATTCAGACGCACGAGCACATGACGACCCATGAAGACCCGGGTCACGAACCAGGCGAACACCAGGCTGGCGCCCAACATGATCAGCACCCATTGCTGGCTACGATTTGAGTCCTCGACCAGGCGCTGCAGGGCTTGGCGATAGTCTTCGGTGTAAGCACTGGATTGCGCACGGGCCACCGCGACCAGAACCCCGGCCTCGCTCTTCAGTTCCTCATTGACGCGCTGTATGACGTTGTGCTGATTGATGAGCCTCAGGCGCAGGGAGAAGAGATCGGGCGTCTCCACATTAGCGTCGGGTAACTTGCCTGTGGTGCGCGACAGGCGCTCATATCGGATCCGCAGCCGTTGCACGGCATCACTGTCGACAGCCTGCGGCAGATCGAAAAGTAACACCGCCAGTTCCAGGCTGGCCCGGGTCTGGGTCGCGGTTAACCGGGCGGTGTGATCCTCCATGGTTTGCTTGAAGGTGACCTCGGTTTGCAGCAGGCTTTCTCGCAGCTGCGCAACGATGTTGGCGGTATTGCGGAACATCTGACTCGACTGATGCATGTCGAGTATCGCCACGCCATTGTTCGCGGCAGTCAGCTGCTGCACCAGTTGATCAAGGGCTTCAAGCTGTTCGACGGTCGCCGCATAGCTTGAACGCAGGGTGTCGGGGGAGCGGGTTGTCAGAAGCTGATCGGTCTGGCGTTCGATCAGCAAGGTACGCTGCAGCATGTCTTGCCCATTTTGCATGCGGACCAGTCGTTCTTCCGTCAACTGGCGGGTGCCGTTGTTTGACGTGCGCAAGGCGTAGACCGCAGTTGCACCACTCGTCAGGATCAGCAGCGCCAGCGTCAGAAACGCCAGTGTGAACTGTGCGCGTAGCGATTGCGGCAATAGCCGGCGTCCGAGCCGGGAAGTAACGTCCAATGTCAGGGATTCCATTGGTGGTGATAGATGTCTCGATAGCCATTGTCAGGGTCGTACTGGAATTTCTTCCCGCCGTCGAAGGCGATATTGTCGGCATTGACCAGGTGAATCGGCGCTACGAAGCCGCTCACCGGCTGACCTGCAAACAGCCGGTTCAATTCATCCATCACTTGCCAGCCATGCAGATTGAGCGGCTCGGCCACGGTAACGGTCTGGTAGGTTTTTGCCTGTATGCGCAAGAAAGCCGAAGCGCTGCCATCACCGGCAGATAACAGACTGATGCCGTCACTGGGTATTGCGGCGCTGGTCAATGAGGCAATCGAGTAGTCGAAATAGATATCGTTGATGGCCAGCGTGTGGGTCCAGCGCTTGCCATAGCGCTGAAGCAGCTCCTTGGTGATCAACGGCATCTTCTCGCCACTTTCGGAGATCGCGACATCGCGCACTTCCAGCAACGTACATTCCCGACAGGCCCGAATGACGTTTTCCATGGCCTTGGCTTTCGCCATGGCGATGCTGTACTTGGAGTCGGTCAGGATGACCACGCCGGCGCGTCCGTTTGACTGTGCCACGGCCGCCATGGCCGTGAGGCGAGCCACTTCGAGCGGGTCGGTCGTGACGTTCATGGCCACCGGCGTGCCGTCAATCGGCCCGGGGCGTGCCCCGGCGTGCCAGCCAACTACCGGCACATCCCTGTTGGCGAAGAGGATTAGCGCCGCATTGTTTTCAAGGGCATCGGAGCCGCACAGGATGAGGCCATCGGGTTTCGCTGCCAAGGCATCGGAAAAGGCCTTTGCGCGCCCGGCCGATGATCCAGCGCCATCGAATATCTTCAGCGTCCAGCCCATCACCTTGGCTGCCTCGCGAGCGCCCTGCGCGACACCGACGATTCCTCCGTTACGCAAATCTTCTGCGACAAGGGCGATGCTCTTGCCCCGCAGGGCTCGCGGGCCGGATTCAGGGCCGCTCCAGCGAACGGCTTCAAGGGTGGCCCTGGAAACGATTTCCTGCGCTTGAATCACCGTAACCGTGGCGTTTTCGACAGCGTATCCGGGAGTTGCCGTGAAAAGACAGAAAACCGTAATTGAAGCTATCCAGAGTAGCCAGGGCCTGAGTAACCAGGGCCTGATCAGACAGGTTCGATCACCGCATGTGATGCCGGGTCTGGAGCAGATGGCGCGTTCATAGTCTGGCATGGCGTCCCTTTTTGCCAAGAGTGCAGCGTTCACTATCCGAAAGGATAGTCGGTTCTGCTGTCATCAGGTCTTTTGTGGGGAAAGTGCGCGAACTTTAGTCCTGAACCTTCAGGAAATGGGACAGGGTCCATGGCCTGCTTTGCGCAACTTACGGCTCCTTGTATGGGGATTTGTGTACGCCCCCGGTCCAATGTGTGGGAGCCTGCTCGCGATGGCCGCGACGCGGTTGATGCCAATCCTTACACTCCGGGCAACACTGATTTGTCATCATTTCATTTGAAAGCCCGCCAATGGGAGGTGCATGCTAGAGGGCTTGCAATGAACTTATATCATTCCGAATGATAGTTACCTTCGGTTCATTCGATTCGTGCCATACAACCCCGCCAAGCATCATCCGTCCATCTCAATACATTGGCGGATGCATCCATGGAACAGTCACTCAAACATTTGCGCTTCCCCTTGGCCTTGTTGGCCGTGCTGGTGATGAGCGCCTGCGGCAAGACCCCGGACGCTGCCGCCACGATGCCCGCGGCCAAAGTCAGCGTGGCCAAGGTGCTGGAACAACCGGTCAACGAGTGGGACGAATTCACCGGGCGCCTTGAAGCGCCGGAAACGGTAGAGATTCGTCCACGGGTTTCCGGCCAGATCGATGATGTGGCCTTCACCGAAGGCGCGTTGGTCAAGAAAGGCGACCTGCTGTTCCAGATCGATCCGCGCCCCTTCCAGGCTGAGGTCCGCCGCCTCGAAGCCCTGGTTGCCCAAGCTCGCGCCACCGCCACCCGCAGTGAAAACGAATCCCAGCGCGGCGAACGCCTGCGCACCAGCAACGCGATTTCCGCCGAACTCGCCGACTCGCGCACCAGCGCGGCTCAAGAAGCCCGCGCCGCCGTCGGCGCGCTCCAGGCCCAATTGGACCTGGCCAAACTAAACCTGAGCTTCACCCGCGTCACTGCGCCTATCAGCGGCCGTGTCAGCCGTGCGGAAATCACCGCCGGCAACCTGGTGACCGCCGATACCACCGCGCTGACCAGCGTGGTGTCCACCGACAAGGTCTACGCCTACTTCGACGCCGACGAGCGTGTCTTCCTTAAGTACACCCAGCTCGCCCGCCAGGGCCAACGCGGCGCAACCACGCCGGTTTACCTCGGCCTGTCCAATGAAGACGGCAACCCGCACCAGGGCCAGATGAACTTCGTCGACAACCAGGTCAACCCGAAGACCGGCACCATCCGCGGTCGCGCGGTGTTCGACAACAGCGACGGCACCTACACCCCGGGTCTTTATGCACGCCTGAAACTGGTGGGCAGCGGCACTTACTCCGCGGTGTTGATCAACGACGAAGCGGTCGGTACCGACCTGGGTAAAAAGTTCGTGCTGGTGATGGATGCCGACAACAAAACGGCTTACCGCCCCGTCGAGCTGGGTCCGAAGATCGAAGGTCTGCGCATCGTGCGCAGCGGCCTGAACAAAGACGACACCATCATCGTCAAGGGCTTGCAACGGGTTCGCCCTGGTTCACCGGTCACCCCTGAAGTGATCCCGATGGCCAGCCAGGAAACCCTCGCGGCCCTCGCACAACAACGACAAGCGCTGGAAGCCAGCAACCTGCCTCAAGTCGCACCTGCCAAGGTCGCGCCGGGTGCAGTTGTGAAAGTGGCAGCTGCCACTCCACGCGGTTAAGGGACAATTACTCCGATGAATTTTTCCCAATTCTTCATTTCACGGCCGATCTTTGCAGCGGTACTGTCGCTGCTGATCCTGATCGCCGGCGCCATCTCGCTGTTCCAGTTGCCGATCAGCGAATACCCGGAAGTCGTGCCGCCGACCGTTGTGGTCCGTGCCAACTTCCCGGGCGCCAACCCTAAAGTCATCGGTGAAACCGTGGCCGCTCCGTTGGAGCAAGCCATCACCGGCGTCGAGAACATGCTGTACATGTCCTCGCAGTCCACCGCTGACGGCAAGATCACCCTGACCATCACCTTCGCCCTGGGCACTGACCTGGATAACGCGCAGGTACAGGTTCAGAACCGCGTGACCCGGACCGAGCCCAAACTTCCCGAGGAAGTGACGCGCATCGGTATCACTGTGGACAAGGCGTCGCCCGACCTGACCATGGTTGTGCACTTGACCTCGCCGGACAAACGCTACGACATGCTTTACCTGTCCAACTACGCCTTGCTCAACATCAAGGATGAGTTGGCGCGTCTGGGCGGTGTCGGTGACGTGCAGCTGTTCGGTATGGGCGATTACTCGCTGCGGGTATGGCTCGATCCGAACAAGACTGCTTCGCGTAACCTGACCGCCACCGATGTGGTCACCGCGATTCGTGAACAGAACCGTCAAGTGGCGGCCGGTGCCCTGGGCGCTCCGCCTGCGCCGAATGCCACCGCGTTCCAGCTGTCGGTGAACACGCAAGGCCGTCTGGTTTCCGAAGAAGAGTTTGAGAACATCATCATTCGCTCCGGCGAAAATGGTGAAATCACTCGTCTGAAAGACATCGCTCGCGTCGAACTCGGCTCCAGCCAATACGCCCTGCGTTCCTTGCTGAACAACCAGCCGGCGGTGGCGATCCCGATCTTCCAGCGCCCTGGCTCCAACGCAATCCAGATCTCTAACGACGTTCGGGAGAAAATGGCCGAGCTGAAGAAGAACTTCCCGGAAGGGATGGACTTCAGCATCGTCTATGACCCGACGATCTTCGTGCGCGGCTCCATCGAGGCGGTGGTTCACACCCTCTTCGAAGCGCTGATCCTCGTTGTACTCGTGGTGATCCTGTTCCTGCAAACCTGGCGCGCCTCGATCATTCCGTTGGTAGCGGTGCCTGTTTCGCTGATCGGTACGTTTGCCGTGATGCACCTGTTCGGCTTCTCGTTAAACGCCTTGTCGCTGTTCGGACTGGTACTGGCCATCGGTATCGTGGTCGACGATGCGATTGTGGTGGTGGAGAACGTCGAGCGAAACATCGGGCTCGGATTAACCCCTGTCGAAGCCACCAAGCGTGCGATGCGCGAAGTGACTGGTCCGATCATCGCGACGGCGCTGGTGCTGTGTGCGGTGTTTATCCCGGCGGCGTTCATCTCCGGCTTGACCGGGCAGTTCTATAAACAGTTCGCCCTGACGATTGCGATTTCGACCGTGATTTCGGCCTTCAACTCGCTGACTTTGTCGCCGGCGCTGGCCGCCGTGTTGCTCAAGAGCCATGACGCGCCGAAAGACCGTTTTTCCAAGGTTCTGGACAAAATCTTCGGCGGTTGGTTGTTCCGTCCGTTCAACCGTTTCTTTGACAAGGCCAGCCACGGCTATGTCGGCACCGTGGGCCGGGTTATCCGCAGCAGCGGTATCGCCCTGCTTGTGTATGCCGGCCTGATGGTGTTGACGTTCTTCGGTTTCTCCAATACCCCGACCGGTTTCGTACCTGGCCAGGACAAGCAATACCTGGTGGCCTTCGCGCAACTGCCGGATGCCGCGAGCCTGGACCGTACCGAAGACGTGATCAAGCGCATGTCCGACCTGGCCCTGAAACAGCCTGGCGTGGAAAGCGCGGTGGCCTTCCCGGGTCTGTCGATCAACGGGTTCACCAACAGCCCTAACTCCGGCATCGTGTTCGTGACCCTGAAACCGTTCGACGAGCGCAAGGATCCGAGCATGTCCGCCGGTGCGATTGCCGGTGCATTGAACGGCCAGTACGCCGGGATTCAGGAAGCCTACATGGCGATCTTCCCGCCGCCGCCGGTACAAGGCCTGGGCACCATTGGTGGTTTCCGCCTGCAGATCGAAGACCGGGGCAACCTGGGCTATGACGAGCTGTACAAAGAAACCATGAACATCATCACCAAAAGCCACAGCGTGCCGGAACTGGCCGGCCTGTTCACCAGCTACACCGTGAACGTGCCGCAGGTCGATGCCGCCATCGACCGGGAAAAAGCCAAGACCCACGGCGTGGCCGTCAGCGACATCTTCGACACCCTGCAGATCTATCTGGGTTCGCTGTATGCCAACGACTTCAACCGCTTCGGTCGCACCTATCAGGTAAACGTTCAGGCTGAGCAGCAGTTCCGTCTCGAATCGGACCAGATCGGTCAGTTGAAAGTCCGTAACAACCGGGGCGAGATGATTCCGCTGGCGACCTTCATCAAGGTCAGCGACACCTCCGGGCCGGACCGCGTGATGCACTACAACGGCTTCATCACCGCTGAAATCAACGGTGCCGCAGCCCCCGGCTACAGCTCCGGCCAGGCCGAGAAAGCCATCGAGAAATTGCTCAAGGACGAATTGCCCAACGGCATGACCTACGAGTGGACCGACCTGACCTACCAGCAGATTCTGTCCGGCAACACGGCGCTGTTCGTGTTCCCGCTCTGCGTACTGCTGGCGTTCCTGGTGCTCGCGGCTCAATACGAAAGCTGGAGCCTGCCACTGGCGGTGATCCTGATCGTACCGATGACCCTGCTGTCGGCCATTACCGGTGTGATTGCCTCGGGCGGTGACAACAACATCTTCACCCAGATCGGTTTGATCGTACTGGTGGGACTGGCCTGTAAGAACGCGATTCTGATCGTCGAGTTTGCCAAGGATAAACAGGAAGAAGGCCTCGGCCCGCTGGCAGCGGTGCTGGAAGCTTGCCGTCTGCGTCTGCGGCCGATCCTGATGACCTCCTTCGCGTTCATCATGGGTGTGGTGCCTCTGGTTTTCTCCAGCGGTGCCGGTGCTGAAATGCGTCATGCCATGGGTGTGGCGGTGTTCTCCGGGATGCTCGGGGTGACCTTCTTCGGTCTGTTGCTGACGCCGGTGTTCTACGTACTGATTCGCAACTTTGTGGAGCGCGGTGAAGCGCGCAAAGCGGCCAAGGCACTGAAATTGGAAAAGCAACTGGAGGCGCAACAATGAGCCTGAAAGCCTTCCTGCCGAGCCTTCTGGTGCTGGCCCTGAGTGCCTGTGCCGTCGGCCCGGACTACAAAACCCCAGCGACGGAGGCGGCCAACATCACGGCCGCCACCGATGGCAGCGCCGGTCAGAAGAACTTCGACCGCGCCCGTTTCGAAGGTATCTGGTGGCAGCAGTTCGACGATCCGACCCTCAACCAGTTGGTGACGCAATCCTTGCAAGGCAACCGTGATTTGCGCGTGGCCTTCGCTCGCTGGAAAGCGGCCCGGGCGATTCGCGATGACGCCAGCAATGACGCCATGCCGACCATCACCAGCCGCGCCAGCAGTGATCTGGCCAAAGGACAGATTCCCGGCCAGACCACTAAACGCGTCAGCAGTGAACGCTATGACCTGGGCCTGGACATGGCCTGGGAACTGGACTTGTTCGGTCGCATCCAGCGCAACCTGGAATCCAGCGACGCTGAACAGCAGGCCGCCGAAGCCGATCTTTACCAACTGCAAGTCACCATGATTGCCGAACTGGTGGACGCCTATGGCCAACTGCGCGGCGCACAGTTGCGGGAAAAGATCGCCCTGGCCAACCTGAACAACCAGCAGGAGTCGCGCAAGATCACCGAAAGCCTGCGTGATGCCGGTGTCGGCGATCAGCTGGACGTGGTTCGCGCCGATGCACGCCTGGCCTCTGTCGAAGCCAGCGTGCCGCAACTGCAGGCCGAACAGGTTCGTCAGCGCAACCGCATCGCCACCTTGCTGGGTGAGCGTCCAGACAAGCTGACCGTCGACCTGAGTCCAAAAGACTTGCCAGCGATCGCCAAGGCACTGCCCATTGGTGATCCGGGCGAACTGCTGCAACGGCGTCCGGACATTCGCAGCGCCGAACGCCAACTGGCGGCCGCCACCGCCCGCATCGGCGTGGCCAAAGCTGATTTGTTCCCGCGGGTCAGCCTCAGCGGCTTCCTCGGTTTCACCGCCGGGCGCGGGTCGCAGATCGGTTCCTCGGCGGCCAACGCTTGGGCACTGGGCCCAAGCATCACCTGGGCGGCGTTTGACCTGGGTAGCGTGCGCGCCCGTTTACGCGGAGCCGATGCTGAAGCCGAAGGCGCTCTGGCGACCTACGAGCAGCAAGTACTGCTGGCGCTGGAAGAATCGGAAAACGCCTTCAGCGATTACGGCAAACGTCAGCAGCGCCTGATCTCGCTGATTCGTCAAAGCGAATCAAGCCGCGCCGCCGCGGACCTGGCCGACATTCGCTACCGCGAAGGCACCGTGGACTTCCTCGTGCTGCTCGATGCCCAGCGTGAGCGCCTCGCAGCCGAAGACACCCAGGCCCAGGCCGAAGTCGATTTGTATCGCGGCATTGTCGCGATCTACAAAGCCCTTGGCGGCGGCTGGCAACCAGAGACGGTCGCCAGCAAGTAACGTTTTATAGAGCTCCTTTGGTTGGCCGCAACCAACCAATTCTTTTGCCCCGCGCCTCATTCGGTCGCGGGGCTTTTTTTGTCTGCACGCCGTGCTGGAGTCACCCCCCCCTGTGGGAGCGGGCTTGCTCGCGAATGCGATGTATCAGCCGCAGAATATCTATTGGATGTACCGGCCTCTTCGCGAGCAAGCCCGCTACCACATGGGGTTAGTGTGTTGTCTTGTTATCTCGGTGATCTTCCACAGTCACGGTGGCCGTGGTCCCGGCACGCAGGCGGTTTTTGGCGACATAGTCGGCGTCGATTTGAATCCGTACCGGCACCCGTTGCGCCAGCTTCACCCAAGTGTAACTGGGGTTGATGTTGGCCAGCAGGCGACTGCCGGGGGAGTTCTCGCGGTCGGCGATAGCAAAAGCGATGCTCTGCACGGTGCCGCCGAAGGTCTCGCCGCTCATCAACTCGACCTTTACCCGGTCGCCCTCCTCTATTCGTGGCAGTTTTGTTTCTTCAAAGTAGCCGCTGATATAAAACGAGTCGCTGTCCACCAGTGCCAATAACGCCCCTCCAGCAGTGGCGTAATCACCCTGACGAGTCAGCAGATTGGTCACGTAACCACTGACCGGCGCTGCGACCCGCGTGCGTTGCAAGTCCAGTTCAGCCTGGGTCAATGCGGCGATCGCCAGCTGCACATTGGCTTGTGCCAGGCCCAGATTCGCCTGATTGCGCAACAGCTCCGCCTGCGCCACTGCCACTTCGGTACTGGATTTTTCCCATTCTTCGCCGGAGATCGCGAAACCCTGTTTGAGGGTTCGACGGCGACGCTCTTCGCTTTGGCGCTGCCTGAGCAGCGCTTCGCTGGAGACAATCGTCGCTTCGGATTGGCCCAGCGTGGCTTTTGCGACTTCCACCGCACGCTTGGCATGCTCCACCGCCAGCGTATAACGAGCCGGGTCGATCTCCAGCAGCAACTGGCCTTTCGTAACATGCTGGTTGTCTTGAACGCTCAGGCTGACGATGCGGCCCGAGACATCGGCGGACAATGTCACCACATCGGCGCGAACCCGCGCATCCCGGGTCCAGGGCGCGCGGGTGTAATGTTCCCAGGCGAACCAGCCGAGCACGAAGGCCAGCAATACCACCGCCACAGTCACGAGTCGGGCAAGGATCTTCTTCAAGGCATCAAGCTCCCATCACCAGAATCAGCGTCGCGCAAACACACGCGTACAACGCGCCTTCGAACAAGGCTTCATGCCAGACAAAACGCAGCACGCCAAAGCGGCGCAAGACCCAGTCCAGCAGCAGGAAAATCGGCAGGGCCAGCAGTAACGCCTGGGCAATCGGCGGCAAGTAGACGCCCCCCAATTCAAAATCAATGGGCAAGGGCTGGCTCTCCTTCCGTTTGAGCAGGTTGAAAGTATTTGCGATGTCGTTCCAGAAACGACACCACGATCAACAACGCCACGCGCATCCTGAATACCGACCACAGGTGTTCATGAACATCTAAATGCAAGTCGTCCATTTCATCGCCCAAGACACGCAAGTTTGCGAGCAACTGCTCAAGGTCAATCCCGGGCCGCCCAGAGATCAATCGTCCTGTCTCACGCACGGCAGCCAGCAAACGGTTTTGCTGTTCTGTACTCAGCAACGTGTTGCTTTGCCCCTGTTGCCTGAGCTGGTTCAAGGCCACACCCAGTGCCATGCACCCAAGGCTGACTTCGAACAGCTCGCTGGAGTGCTTGTCGTTGGTCGCCGGCAATAGTCCCAGCATCATGGTCAGGCGATCGACCATACGGCTTTCAAACGTAAATTGCTGTTCATCGGTGGCCGGCGTCTTCAGCAAAGCGTAAACCTGCTCGCAGTTTTCATTGAACAGCCGGCGTATCCGCAAAACGGGCCTGAACGGGAAGATCAAGGCGTAGACACTGAGCGCCAGCGCGGAGGCGCTGACATACGCACCGGCAAACTCGAACCACTGAATGGCACTGTTTTGGCCGATTTCTGTGTTTTGCGGACCCAGCAACAGAATGGTCGTCAGCCCAAGACCAATGCCTGTGCCCGTGGTTGACGGACTGGCCAGCCCCACCGCGACGGCATATAGCAATGGGGCAAGCAACAAGGCGAGTAACTCGAAGTCACTGATCATCGGTACCAGCATGAACAGATAGAGCGCCGACACTACCAAAGCCAGACCCTGCCCCCTGGCAAAGCTTTGCGCGGCCAGCAACGGTCGCGGAAAAGTCGCCATCAGCGAACAGAGAATCCCCACCACAATCATCCCACCACGGGCCCCGTCCCAAGCAGTCTCGATCCAGATCAGACCGGCCACCAGCAACGCGGCAAATGCCCGGATTGCATTCATTGCCGCCAAAGTGAAGTCCAAATGCAGCGGATTTTCCTGGCCACGGAACACACAACTGGCTTCACGCCCCTCCTGAATCGCGTCGCTCAGTTCCAGAATCTGCGCCAGTTGCTCCAGCATCCGTGCCTGCTCCCAGCGCAGTGCCCAGGCCAGTGAACGCAGCGTGGCAGGCATCGTCTCGGTGAGTTGTTCGGCCTTGTAGGCCTGGTCATCGAAACGCTGTTGCAGCGCGGCGAAAGGGTGCCGCGCCTCGGTCGACAGTGAACGCCCTTGCAGGGCCAACTCATCGAGAAACGCCAGTTCTTCGGCGCGCAAACGCTGTATCTCTTCCGGCAATGCGCCTTCCCAGCGTTCGGTGAGCAATAGCCGCTGGTGACGCAGGGCCGTCAACCGCGAAGTCAGCAGCACCAGTTGATTGCCGAGCAACTGCACCAGACTATTGGCGCTGCGCAACCGTGGCGCATCGTAATATAAATGCCGACGTACCCCTTCCAGAGCACTGATTGCGCCGAGCAGTTGCATTTGCCGCCGATGGAAATCGGTTTCGCTTTCTTCGGTTCGGATGACGGCAGCAGCGTGGGTCGCGAGCAGCTTGATGACCTGATCGATCTTGGCGAAGTAATCCCGCGCCACCGCTTCCGGCCGCGCCGTGAGAAGGCTGACCACGCACACGCAAGCCACCGCCAAAAGCGTCTCGGTCACACGAGTGACGGCCAGCAGGAACGTGCCCTCCTGATCGGGCACCGCCAGCAGCGCCACGACCACCGCCGTGTACCCGCTCAGGACAAATGCCTGGGAACTGGTGTAGCGCAACAAGGTTCCGCCGGCGGTACAGAATGCCAACCACAAGGCCAGGGTGAGGATGAAAGGCAGGGGCGCCTGGGGAAAGATCGCCATGATCAACACCGCCACCACTGCTCCGAGCGTGGTGCCGATGACCTGGCCGAAACTTCGGGCCAAGGCCATGCCGCCCAATGGCTGGCTGACGATAACCACCGCCATGATCGACCACTTGGGCTGTTCAAGGTCGAACAGGAAGGCCAGATACAATGTCAGCAGTCCGGCCACAATGGTTCTCAGGGCAAACAGCAGCACCTCTCGTCCGGGGTTGAGTATCGCCTTGAAATATTGAAGCAGTGGTTGCATGGGAGCGCTCATTGAGTCATCTCCAGCAAGCGTAGTCATTGCTTCAGTGCCTCGACAGGTTTCGGTGTCGACAAAACCTGTAGGCAAATTCGCCGATTAACACGCCAACCTTGATAGAGCCTGTCGATTACCTCGTCAGCCATAGCAATTGGACAGCCCCCCCGCCGCCCCTTAGGCTGACACTGCTGCGAAAGCACCACTCTCTATATAAAGTTGCCGCCCATGATTGTGCGTCCCAAGCCGAATCTGATCGGCATGCTGTTTTCCCTTAAAGGCTCGATTGCCAAGCGTATTGCCTTGCGCAGTCTATTGGTAACCCTGCTCGCGTCGGTCATTGTGTTGGTGGAGACTTGGCACCCGGCCTATTTTTCCAAGGTCAATGCCACCCCCTTCACCTTGCTGGGGTTGGCGCTGTCGATCTTCATGAGCTTTCGCAACAACGCTTGCTACGACCGCTGGTGGGAGGGTCGCAAGCAACTGGGGCAACTGATCATCGAAGTACGCTCGTTGATTCGCGAAACCCAAGGATTGATGGCTGCGGCCGAACGTGAACTTCTGCTGCGTGAACTCTGCGGCTTCGCCCATGGCTTGATCGCCCGCCTGCGCTTTGAAAACGAGATGAGCGCGATCAAACCGTGGACGCAAGAAGCCGTAGACGCAAAGCACCCGAACATCACCGACGCACTCTTGCAGCGAATCGGTGCTCGGTGTTCAGCGTTGGCCGGGCGCGGCCAGATCAGTGAATGGCGCTATACCCAACTGGAAACCCGACTGGTCAGCCTCAGCCAGGTCCAGGCCAGTTGTGAGCGAATCAAAAGCACGCCACTGCCCTTCCCTTACACCCTGTTGCTGCACCGCACCATTTATCTGTTCTGCATCTTGTTGCCATTTGCCATGGCCGAACCCCTTGGCTGGCTGACACCGGTGATCACCGCCATTGTCAGCTACACCTTTTTTGGCCTCGACGAAATCGGCGACGATCTGGAAGACCCGTTCGGCTTCGATGAGAACGATCTGCCGTGCAATGCAATTATGCGCATGCTGGAGCGCGAAGTGCTGGCAGCACTGGGGCAAACCGCGTTGCCACCCGCCCTTGAGCCCGTCGACTACGTGCTGAGCTAAGCTTGGGTTTGACTCACAGCCCGGCCTGACCGAAGCTGGTGGCTTTGCAAAAGCCTGCCAGCTCCCGGATTCCTGCATGCCTCAGTCCCGCCGCTACTTGCTCATCAGCCTCTGCGTACTGTTTGCCCTCGTCCTCGCCTGGTTTTTCCTGCGTAGCACGACACCCGTGGTGCCGGCGGCGATCAAACATGGCTACAGCGAAGCACTGGCCCAGGCTCGCGCGGGTCAACCGGGGGCGGCGCGGGTGCTTTATCAGCAATTGGGCCGCCCTGACCTGTCGACCAAGCGCCGTGTCTGGCTGCATGCAGAACTGCCCAACTACCCAAGCCCGCAAGCCCTGAAGCTGGCGGATGCGGACCTGCAACACCCCTCGGCGGATGTGCGCATCGCAGCGATCAAAAGCATCAATGGGTTGGTGCCCAGTGGGCAGCGCAGCCTGTTGCTGGGGCCTTTGCTCGATGACAGCGATCCGAGCGTGCGGTTTGCGGCGGTCAATGCCTTGCTGGGCCTGACGCCGGATGAGCTGGGGTTGTATTTCGGCCCCTTGGAGCAAGCCATCGATGCCTGGGAGCAACTCCTCAAGGGTCAGCCGGAAAGCGCCGAAACCCAGTACCAACTGGCGCGCCTGCACTTGCACAATGCCGAGTTGAAGGACGCGCAGCAGGCCTTGGAGCGCACGTTACAACTGGCGCCCGGCAACCTGCCGGCAGTGGTGATGCAGATCGAAGTGCTGGATAAACAGGGCCAAAGCGATGCTGCCAGGCAATTGTTGGCGAAGCAGCTAAAGGCCCAGCCTGACTCGGCCTATCTGCAACATGCGCTGGGGCTCTGGTTGCTGCATCACGGGCAAAGTGAGTTCGCCCTGCTCGGGTTGTCCAAAGCCGTGGAGCTTGAGCCCGACAACAAGGATTACCGCTACGACCTGGCCACCACGTTGCATGCTGAGCAAGAGCTGGAAGCGGCGCAGAACCAGCTGCAGGAAATCGTTCAGCGCCACCCTGCCGACCGCAAGGCGCGGGTGCTCTTGATCAACTATTGGAAGGAAAGCGGTCAGTTGCAGAACGTACAGATTCTGTTGGCACAGCTGGAGCAGCTCAATCCGGATGATCCGGCGTTGCAGCAAGGGCTTTAATCAAGATCAAGATCAAAAGATCGCAGCCTTCGGCAGCTCCTACGCGCCTGTGGGCGCTGCGATCTTTTGCTTTTTTGTACAAGAACCACACACAAACACGAAAGGTTGAACCGCCGTCTCGGCGAAGGGTCAAGTGATCAGGCAGTCCATTCAGGCACTTCAAGCCTGCTGCCTCGCTTCCCCTAGTCATGAGAGGGCATTTCTTGTCTACATCTAACGAGTTGATCAGTGCAAAAGCCGCCACCGGCATTGAAGGTCTGGATGACATCCTGGCCGGTGGATTGTCCCGCGGCCACGTGTTCTTGCTGGAGGGTGAACCCGGAACCGGCAAAACCACCGTCGCTTTGCATTTTCTGTTGGCTGGCGCCCGTGCCGGCGAGCGCTCGTTGTACATCACCCTGTCGGAAACCGAGCGCGAGCTGCGCCAAGGGGCGTTGTCCCACGGCTGGGAGCTGGATGAGAACATCCACATCTTCGAGCTGACGCCGCCGGAAAGCCTGCTCAATGCCGAGCAACAGCAGAGTCTGCTGTATTCCTCGGACCTGGAGCTGGGCGAAGCCACCAAACAGATTTTCGAGGCGGTCGAACGGGTCAAGCCGACCCGCGTCGTGGTCGACAGCCTGTCCGAAATCCGCCTGTTGGCCCAAAGCTCTTTGCGCTACCGCCGACAGATTCTGGCCATCAAGCATTACTTCGTGCGCTACGAGGCCACGGTGCTGCTGCTGGATGACCTGACCACCGAAGCCCTCGACAAAACCGTGCACAGTGTGGCCCACGGGGTGATTCGCCTCGAAGAATTGACGCCCAATTACGGCGCCGAACGCCGGCGCATTCGCGTGGTGAAGTATCGCGGTCAGAAGTACCGGGGTGGTTTCCATGACTTCACCATCATGGGTGACGGTGTGCATGTGTTCCCGCGCCTGGTGGCGGCCGAACATCGCGGGCGCTATATCCGCCAGCAATTGACCAGTGGCATCCCGGAAATGGATGCCCTGCTCGGTGGCGGTATCGAGACGGGCTCAAGCACCCTGATCCTCGGCCCGGCCGGTACCGGCAAATCCCTGATCTCGATGATCTTCGCCGCTGCGGCAGTGGCCCGTGGCGAAAAGGCTGCGTTGTTCATTTTCGATGAAGAGTTGGGGCTGCTGTTCGAGCGGATGAAAAACATCGGCATCGACCTGAAGGCACTGGAAGACACCGGCAATCTGCTGATCGAGCAAGTGGACGCCGCCGAATTGTCCCCCGGCGAGTTCTCCTACCGGGTTCGTCGTTGTGTCGATGAACGCAATATCAAAACAGTGGTGATCGACAGTATCAACGGCTATCAAGCGGCAATGCCCGAAGAAAATGCCCTGGTGCTGCACATGCACGAGTTGCTGCTGTACCTCAATCGCCAAGGCGCCGCGACATTCATGACCGTCGCCCAGCATGGGCTGGTCGGTGACATGCAGGCCCCCGTCGACATTACCTATCTCGCCGACACGGTCATTCTGCTGCGCTACTTCGAAGCCCTGGGCAAGGTTCGCCGAGCGATCTCGATCATCAAAAAACGTACCGGCAGCCACGAATCGACCATCCGCGAATACCGCATCAGCAGCCAGGGCATGACCATCGGTAAACCACTGGATGCATTCCAGGGTGTATTGCGTGGTGTGCCCACTTACCTGGGCGCGAGCAATCCACTGCTTGAGGAAGATGCTCAGTGACGGTCATGGAGGCAATGTCCGAGCGTGCGATCATTCTTGCGCCGTTGGGACGCGACAGCCAGATCGCGCTGATGATGCTCAACGAGGCAGGGTTCGACGGGGTCATCACCCGGGATCTGGGCGCGTTGTGCAATGAGCTGTCGCTAGGTGCCGGCCTGCTGGTGATTGCTTGCGAGGCTTTATTGGGCGCCGACCTTGAACCGCTGCTGGGTCTGATCGAACAGCAACCGGCGTGGTCGGATCTGCCGATCGTGCTGCTGACCCACCACGGTGGCCCGGAGCAGAACCCTGCGTCGCGACTCGGTTCGCAGTTGGGCAACGTGACTTTCCTTGAGCGCCCGTTCCATCCGGTCACGCTGATCAGCCTGGTCACCACGGCGTTGCGCGGGCGACGACGGCAGTATGAAGCCAGGGACCGGTTGATTGATCTGAGCCAAAGTGAACTGCGCCTGCAAAACACTCTGGAAACCCTCGAGCAACAGGTCGAGGAACGCACCGCACAACTGCGCCTCAACGAGGAGGTCCTCAGGCAGTCGCAGAAAATGGAAGCGGTCGGCCAACTCACCGGCGGCATTGCCCACGACTTCAACAACATGCTGACCGGCATCATCGGAAGCCTGGAACTGCTGCGTCGACGCCTGGCGCGCGGACGCACCGAAGACCTGGACAGTCTGATCGATCTTGGAGTGACCTCCGCCAACCGCGCGGCGGGTCTGACGCATCGTCTGCTGGCGTTCTCTCGGCGTCAGTCGCTGGATTCAAAACCGGTGCAGATGAACACCCTTGTGGTGTCCATGGGCGAGCTGTTGCTACGCAGCATCAACGAAAGCATTCACCTGGAAATGCAGCTGGACGAGCAACTGTGGGTCGCCGAGGCAGACCCCAACCAACTCGAAAGCGCCCTGCTCAACCTGGTGCTCAACGCCCGGGATGCCATGCCCGACGGCGGAAAGCTGCTGGTCAAAACCTCCAATCAGCATCTGGATACGGGATTCACCGCGGCACACAGCAATCTGCAACCGGGCGATTACATCGTCCTGAGCGTCACCGATACCGGTTACGGCATGCCGCAAAGCACCATCAACCGGGCCTTTGACCCTTTCTTCACGACCAAACCCATCGGCCAGGGCACGGGTCTGGGGTTGTCGATGATTTACGGTTTCAGCAAGCAGTCTGGCGGCCACGTCAGCATTCACAGTGAAGTCGGAAAAGGCACCACGGTCAGTCTGTTTTTGCCGCGCTTCAGCGGGGAACTGCTCGAGGACACCCAAGTTGATGCCCAACACGCTCCTTACGCCCGGGATGGCGAAACCGTGCTGATCGTCGAAGACGATCCCGCCGTGCGAGTTCTGGTCAGTGCCGTATTGAGTGAATTGGGCTACGCCTTCGTTGAAGCGTGCGACGCCGACAGCGCCGTGCCGATTCTCGACTCCGGTCAGCGAATCGACCTGTTGATCAGCGACGTGGGGCTGCCGGGCATGAACGGCCGGCAACTGGCGGAAATCGGCCGGCAGTATCGGCCTGATCTCAAGGTATTGTTCATCACCGGGTATGCCGAACACGCCGCCGTGCGCGGTGGCTTTCTTGACCCTGGCATGCAGATGATCACCAAGCCGTTCACCTTCGATTTGTTGACGGCGAAGGTGCGGGAGATGATCAGAATCTGAGAGATTCTCGTGTAGGAGCTGCCGAAGGCTGCGATCTTTTGATCCTGGGCCGTCGCGCGAGCGCCAAAAAGATCAAAAGATCAAAAGATCGCAGCCTGCGGCAGCTCCTACGGGGCCCGCCGTCTTCAGGACAGCAGGTCCTGCATGACCTGTTGCAACACATCCAGATCGAACGGCTTGCCCAGGATCGGCGCTTTGCGGGTGATCGGGCTGTCGGTTTCGCGAATTTCCTGCGGGTAGCCGCTGATGAAAATGACCTTGAGCTCCGGTCGCAGCTTCACGGCGGGTTCGGCGATCTGCACGCCAGTGATTCCCCCCGGTAAGCGGAAGTCGGTGATCATCATGTCCAGATGCGGCTTGCTCGCCAGAATTTCAAAGGCCTGCTCGCCGTTCTCGGCTTGCAGCACCCGGTAACCCTCACCCGACAAGTAAGCAGACAGCACCATCAAGATCGAAGGGTCATCCTCGACGATCAGTACCACATCTTGTGCATCTTCACTCATGGAAAGCCTTTGTTCGGTCAATAGCTGCTGATACGACCGTGCGGTCACTCAGAGGTTGCGTTTATCGGACTGTTTTCCTGCAGCGGCAGACAAACGCGAAACAAGGCGCCTTCGCCAATCCGGCTCTCGACAGTGATGGAGCCACCGTGGGCGGCGACAATCTGCTCCGAAATAAACAGCCCCAGGCCCAGCCCCGCTACAACGGTCTTGGCGGAAACCCGTTCGAACTGCTGAAAAATGCGCTGCTGATTCTCTTCACTGATCCCGATACCGCGATCCTGAACCTCAACCCACGCTTGCCCGTCCTGATTGTACACGCGTACGTCGATCAGGCTCTTGGCACCATAACGCAGCGCATTGGTCAACAAGTTGGAAATCACTTGTTCGATACGGAACTCGTCCCAGTGGCCCACCACCGGCTGCTCGGCCGTCAAGGTCATCGACGACTCGGCGGCCTCGACCTGCGGGGCAAAGTTCTGCAGAAGGTTGTTCACCAGTTGCACAAGGTCAAACCGACTGGGGCGGATCGACAGCTTACCGGTGCGGATCCGCGATACATCGAGCATGTCTTCGATCAGGCGGATCAGGCTTTTGATCTGCCGCTCGTCGCGGTCGACCATGGCGTGCATCTTGTCCAGCGTGAATGCTGCAGCGTTATTCCGGGCCAGGTGCATTTTACGCAACTGGGTCTCAAGAATCAGGCCATTGAGCGGCGTACGGACTTCATGAGCCACGATAGACATGAAGTCATCACGCATGCGCACCGCCTGCTCCAGCTCATTCTGGGTGTTCTGCAACTGTTTGAGCAGCGCCTCCTGCTCCCGGCGACTTTGCTCCAGCGCTTCGACCTGATGCTTCATCGCTTTGCTCTGGCGATACAGGTCGACAAAGACATTGACCTTGCTCTTGACCGCATGAACGTCCAGCGGCTTGTGCAAGAAATCTACCGCACCGCTTTCATAGCCCTTGAACGCGTAATTAAGCTCGCGGCCGGCGGCACTGACGAACACAATCGGGATATTTTTGGTTTTTTCCGTGCCGCGCATCAACTCGGCCAGCTCGAAGCCGTTCATGCCGGGCATCTGCACATCAAGAATGGCCATGGCGAATTCATGCTGCAGCAACAGCGACAAGGCTTCGTCGGCGGACAGGGCTTTGTAGACGATACGGTCTTCACGCCTGATCAATGCATCGAGCGCCAGAAGGTTCTCCGGCAGGTCGTCGACGATCAGTAATTTGGCCAGGACATTACTTAACATGCGATTCGTTCCAGCTCGACAAACAGACGGCCAATGCCGCGAAGATCCAGCCGATGAGTATCCAGCACTGCTCTATTCATGATTTGCGATAGATCCGTTCTGGTTTGACCAATGCTTCAAATTGATTGCCATAGGCCGAGAAATCCACGGTTTCCTTACTGCCCAGTGCCAGAAAACCCCGATGACACAGCGATTCGTGAAACAAACCCAACGCACGACCCTGAAGTTTTTTATTGAAATAAATCAATACGTTACGACATGAAATTAATTGAGTTTCCGAGAACACACTGTCGGTGGCCAGGCTGTGATCGGCGAAGGTCACGTTGTCGCACAGGCTCTTGTCGAAAATCGCATAACCATAGGCCGCCGTGTAGTAATCGGCGAACGACCGCTGACCACCCGCCTGCTGGTAGTTGTGAGTGTAGGCCCGGACGTTCTCCAGGGAGAAAATCCCCTGCCGCGCTTTATCCAGCGAGTGCGGGTTGATGTCGGTGGCATAGAGAATGGTGCGATCCAGCAGGCCTTCTTCGCGCAGCAGAATCGCCATCGAATAGACCTCTTCGCCAGTGCTGCAACCGGCGATCCAGACCTTGATCGACGGATAAGTCTTGAGCAATGGCACCACTTCCTGACGTAGCGCCAGGAAATGCGAAGGGTCGCGGAACATTTCACTGACCGGGATCGTCAGCAATTGCAGCAATTGCATGAACGCGGCCGGATCATGCAGAACCTTCTCTCGTAGCGCCGAGATGGTTTTGCACTCGAACTGACTCAAGGCGTGATTGACCCGGCGTTTGATCGACGCGCTGGAGTAATCGCGAAAATCGTAGCTGTACTTGAGGTAGATCGCCTCGATCAATAAGCGCAATTCGGTTTCGGTGTCGCGCTCCACTAGATTCGTTCCATCTTCGGTAACCACACACGAATCAAAGAGAACAGGCGATCCAGGTCGATAGGCTTGGCCAGGTAGTCGTTGGAACCGGCCTGCAAGCAGCGCTCCTGATCGTCCTTCATCGCCTTGGCCGTCACCGCAATGATCGGCAGCTTGCGCCAGCGCGGGTCCTTGCGGATTTCGAGGGTGGCTTCGAAACCATCCATTTCCGGCATCATCACGTCCATCAGCACCAGGTCAATGTCCTCGACTTCATTCAATTTCTCGATCGCCTCACGGCCGGTGCGGCCAATGACCACGACGGCCCCCTTTTGCTCCAATGCACTGGTGAGGGCGAAGATGTTGCGTACATCGTCGTCCACCAACAGCACTTTACGGCCCTCGAAAACCTTGTCGCGGCTGCGGGCGATCTTGAGCATCGTCTGACGCTCCTGGGACAAGCGGGATTCGACCTTGTGCAGAAAAAGTGTCACTTCGTCCAGCAACCGCTCGGGCGAGCGCACGCCCTTGATGATGATCGAACGCGAATACTTGCGCAGCTCGGTCTCTTCGTCCCGGGTCAGGTTACGTCCGGTATAGACGATCACCGGCGGGAACGAGCAGATATCCTCGGTGGACATGCGTTTGAGCAAGTCGTTGCCGAGCATGTCTGGCAGCTTCAGGTCGATGATCATGCAGTCGAAAATCGTGGTGCGCAGCAAGTCCAGCGCATCCTGCGCCAGGCCGACAGCGGTGATTTCAATGTCCTCGTCGCCGATCAGCCGGGCGATGCTGTCGCGTTGCACATCGTCGTCTTCAACCAGCAAGACCCGTTTGACCTTCTGCGTCAGCTTGGCTTCGAGGCGGGCAAATACCTCCTTGAGCTCCTCGCGGGTGGTGGGCTTGACCGCATAACCGATGGCGCCCATGTGCATGGCCGCCTCGACACGGTCTTCGACCGAAATCACGTGCACCGGGATGTGCCGGGTTTCGGCATGTTCTTTCAGGCGCTGCAATACCGTCAGCCCGGAGTGATCCGGCAGGCGCATGTCCAGCAGAATCG
The DNA here is from genome assembly GCF_050280605.1 of Pseudomonas sp. NPDC089918. Lineage (NCBI taxonomy): Bacteria > Pseudomonadati > Pseudomonadota > Gammaproteobacteria > Pseudomonadales > Pseudomonadaceae > Pseudomonas > Pseudomonas sp. NPDC089918. Next base: position 22,703 of record NZ_JBNNVP010000012.1, read on the forward strand.
CATCAGGGAGGAACTGCATGGCCAGGTCGTAGCCTTCGTCGGCGCCGTGGGCCACCAGGCACTGATAACCCAGTTCATGGGCCAGATCGTAAAGAATGTGCGCAAAGTTTGGCTCATCTTCCACGACCAGAATGCAGCGAGTAGCGAATGGCGCCTTGTTGCGATCATCGTCGAAACGCGGAATATCGACGGCGGCAATCAGCGGCCCAGGCGCAGCAACCATGGCGCTTTGGGGCATGACAACCGGCGTGGCTTCCATCGCATCGACAGGCCCGTCGCCCGGCTCGACGTACTGCTGCGGCAGCACCAGGGTGAACACACTGCCCTGCCCAGGCGTACTGGTCACACTGATCGAGCCGCCCAACAAGGTGGCCAGATCACGCGAAATCGACAAACCCAGGCCGGTGCCGCCGTAACGACGATTGATGGTGCCATCGGCCTGACGGAAGGCTTCGAAAATGCTTTCCTGCTGATCCGGCGCGATACCGATGCCCGAATCGCGGATGATAAAGGCAATGCCCTCGCCCGGTTGAGCGGCGACGCTCAGGCTGACAGTGCCTTTCTCGGTGAACTTCACGGCGTTGGACAGCAGGTTCTTGATCACTTGCTCCAGGCGCTGGCGGTCGGTGAACAGCATCAGGGGCGCATCGGCCAGCAATTGCACCTGGAAATCCAGGTTCTTTTGCGCAGCCAACGGCTGGAACATGCCACGCAGGCCTTCCACCAGACGCGCGACACTGGTGTTTTCCGCTCGCACCTCAAGCTTGCCGGCCTCAACCTTGGAAATGTCGAGAATGTCGTTGATCAGGTTGAGCAAATCATTGCCGGCGGAATAGATCGACTCGGCGAACTTGACCTGCTCGGCACTGAGATTTTCCTGCGGGTTTTCCGCTAACAGCCTGGCCAGAATCAACGAACTGTTCAGCGGCGTGCGCAGTTCGTGGGACATATTGGCGAGGAATTCGGATTTGTACTTGCTGGAGCGCTGCAACTCTTCGGCGCGCGCTTCGAGCTCAACCTGGGCCAGATTCAGCTCGGTGTTTTTCTGGTCCATGGCATCGCGTTGCGCGGCCAGGATCTGCCCCTGCTCGGCGAGTTGTTCGTTGGTTTGCTCCAGCGCTACCTGCTGGGTTTCCAGGTGGCCCTGGGACTCCTTGAGAATCCGCGACTGCTCTTCCAGCTCCTCGTTGGCGCTCTTGAGTTCTTCTTGCTGAACCTGCAGCTCTTCGTTGAGTTGCTGGGCTTCGGCCAGCACCTCCTGCAAACGTTGACGATAGCGAGCGGCCTCGATCGAGGTGCCGATGTTGCCGGCAATCAATTCGAGCAGTTCAACATCACGATCCGTCAGCGTGCGCAGGAACCCCAGTTCGATCACACCATTGACCCGATCGTCATCGCTGGTCGGCACCACCAACACGCTATGCGGTAAACCTTCGCCCAGGCCGGAACTGACTTTGAAGTAGTCGCCTGGTACGTCATCCAGACGAATCAAACGCGCCTGTTGCGCCACCTGGCCGACAATCCCTTCGCCACTGTAGATCTGCTGTTCAAGCGCTTCCTGTTCCCGGGAGAAACCGTAAGACGCGATACGCTTCAGGCCACCATGATCCTCACGGACATAGATCGCCGCGACAGCCGTGCCTAAATATTGGGCACAGAACTGCAAAATGTTGCGCCCCAACACATTGAGCGATAGCTGCCCCAGGACTTGCTCGGCCAGTTCGGTCTGGCCGTTACGTAACCAGGCTTGCTGTTCCAGGCGCCGGGCACTGGCCTGTTGTCCGGCGAGATTGGTGCTGTAACTTTGCGACAGTTTGAGCAAGTCCCGACGGCCAATGTAGGCCAGCAACCCGCTGATAGCGGCCACGAGCAGCAGATAAAGGGCGATGCTCCAGATCGTGGTGCGGCGCACTTCCTCGTTACGTGTGGCACGCAACTGCTGCTCCAGGTCGATAACGTCTTCGAATTGCTTGCGGATCTCATCGGTCAGCCGCTTGCCACGTCCGGCCTTGACGGCGCCACGGTAGTCACCGCTGGTGCGCTGCAAATCGATCATCGCTTGCGCGTAATTGGCCCATTCTGTCTGCAAGGCCTGGAGCCGGCGCAGACGATCGGTCTGGACCGGATTGTCGGCGGTCAATTCGAGCAAAGTATTGAGCGCGACCGCGATTCTGGGCTTGGCCGTCTCGTAGGGGTCGAGGAAATGTTCGTCGCCACTGAGCAGGAACCCACGCATGCCGGTTTCCAGATCGACGGTCAGCTTTATCGCCTCATTGGCATTATTGATCACCCGGTCGGTGTGCTGGACCCAATGAATCACCGACAGCAGGTAGGTGATCAGCGAAACGAAGAAAACCGCGCTGATGACGCCGACACCCAGCGGCAGGCTGACGTTGCGGCTCAGGAGTTTACGGAATCGTTGCTCATCAACCGAAGACGCAGAGGTCATGGGAAGCCTTGTCGTGCTGTTGAAAAGCATCGAGTCTGCCCCAAAATGTCCGGGCTCATCCATTTTTCTGACATGTTTTGCGGCAAAAACCTGCATTTAGCTGCTCTGGGACAAAAGGAGCGGTTATTCTCTGCGGCTCTTGTGCGGCTATTGTTTTTGTAGCGCGTCGGGAACCTGTCGTGATTCATCACTCAATCACGCAAGAACCCGGCGGTTTCGATTGTCCGGCAACCGCGAATTCAACCTTTGAGAGCCCCACTATGTCCGCTGACCCCTCCACCATTCTAGTCGTCGAAGACGATGCCATCGTGCGCACGCTGATCGTCGATGTGCTGGAGGAGCTCGAATACAAGGTGCTTGCGGCGGACGGCTGTGAAGCGGCGCTGGAGTTCATCAATGATGAAGACCAGTACATCGACTTGATGATGACGGATGTAGGGTTGCCGGTCATGGACGGTCGGGAATTGGCGAAGCAGGCACGCATGCTGCGTCCCGAGTTGCCGATTCTGTTCGCCAGCGGCTATGCCGAAAGCATCGAGGTGCCGGACGGCATGTATCTCATCGGCAAGCCATTCTCTATCGATCAGTTGCGGGACAAGGTCAAGGGTATTTTGTCGCCTGGCCAATAACGCGACTCAAGCACTCGGGCGTTTGCGTTTAGCCTCCTGCCGCTCTCGGAAAGCGATGATGTCATTGGCATCCACTTTAGCCGGTAGTCTTGCAGGCGTCGGAGTAGTGTCTGGCACAGGCGGCACTGCTTCCTGCTCGGCCACCGCCTCGTTACCAAAATCGACGCCTGCAAGTCCGTTGATATCAGTCAGCGGCTGGCGGAATTTATTTCCCACGTCTCGACCACTGCCTTTCAATGGATTGACCTCACTCGCCATCAGCGCTCGATTGATCGCTTTGGGGTTGGGAATGAACGTTCCGGTCTTGTCATAGGCGCCGAGAATCAAGGCAGGCGGTAGATCGACGGCATAGTTGATTTCCAAAGGCGGCAGTTGTTTCAACCCGGAGTTTGGGCGAAACGCTAGTTCGGTATTGGCATACAAATGGAATCCCTCCAACTGACGAGCATCGACGAAATAGGTGTAGCCGCCTTTTTGGCCACCATAGACAAAGGCACCTGCGCCGTCTTTCTTGTAAAAAGCCGAGGTCGAAATCCCCGCGCCATCAAGATCGAGTGCATCGTGAGCACCTCCATAGCCACCTTTGAAGCCGTTGACCTGATTGAGATCCCTGATTGGCGTGCGTTGGGTAAACCCTTTTTCAAAGATTACCTTCGTGTCGCGCATGTCCCCGCGGAACACGAAACCTTGATAGACAAAACCTTTTTCCGGCCCTGAAAGTCTCACCACCTGTGAGTTCGTCGCAAGGGACTGCGCCACATTCGGCCCGCCCGCCAACTCTGACAGGTAGCCTGCGACAAGCACCCCCTTGCCTGCATCCGGTATTTCTTTGCCAGCAGTACTCGCCAACTGATGGCTGATGCTGCCTGCGGGTCTGCGCACCAACGAGGGTCTATTGCTGCGCTTAAGCGTTTCGAGCACTCGGCGGCTGATGTTTTTCTTGGCCACCATGGAAAGCGCTTTACCCAAAAGTTTTTCCGCAATGGGGCCGGCGAGTTCTGACAAAACTCCGATCGCTGCGTTGATCCTCAAACGTTCCGCCTCGGAAGGGTCATCAGAGATTTCGGCACGGATCAGATCAGTTGCCGATGCCCCAATTCCCAACAGGAAGGGAATCAGCATACGAATCGGTGCAGACACCAAGGCCGCCGTTCCTCCGGTAGGGATCGAAACCGCGAACGCAATGCATTGCAGCAGATACCCGGCGACTTCCAACGCAATATCGGTCATACGCTCGGCGTGGGTTGATACCAATGTATCGATGTCCGCCAACGCTCGCTCGATCTGCCGGTCGAAAAGGTCTTTGCCAATGTCAGTGCTGGATCGAAATACAATCTCTCGATAGTTTGGGCGCGTCGCGAACAGGAGAAACTCCATTCCCCGATATTTGAAATCACGGACGTAAGGTTTTTGTTGCGCGCTCAATGGAACACGCTTCAGCAGACGCTTTTGCAGTTCCGGATGGTTTTCCAGAAACCTTCCGCGCTCGTCATGCCCGGCGGGAAATTCGATGGCCGCGCTGTCTTCGCCCAGAAAAAACAACACGCCGCGATCCAGATTGCTGCGCCCGATAAACACGACGTTATCGACCTCAAGATCCGGGTCGCTGTGCAAGTTAAGAAGACGCGCAGGGATCAAGCCTTTGAGATACTCAAAGGCAATCATCCTGTCTTCCATTGAGCGAGCGTCACTCTTGATGAACTCTACGACCAGCTTGTTGAGTTCGGCTTTTTTTAGCAGTCGCCCAAAAGCGTGCGCCGCAGGATGCTGTAAGCTTTCGGCAACATACTTTTTGAAGTCAGCCTGATAGTCGGCCCCCTCCAACGTCTTTACAAGCTTGGCAGGATAGTAGGAAGGCCATTGTATTTCAGAGTACCCTCTGTCTTTCAGCACACGATAATGATAGCCGGTGCATAGTTCTGCCAATGTAAATGTTCGCTCCTTCCAGTTGGCAGAATCCCTTTCGGCTTTAAGCATGTCACTGCGATTGGGTTGTTTAACCTCTATATATTTAATCGTCACTTCTGAATCATGCCTTATCCGTGACCTGTTTTTTTCGTCAGGCACTAGCGCTTGCACAGCCTCATCAATGCGATCACGAATAAAATAGGCAGGATCAAAGCTGGCGGGGTCAGCGACGACAGAACAGCCATGCAATATTTCATCACTCAGTTCTTTCACATTAACACCATCGACATCTCCGTCATCTAGCGAACTGATTTCGAATGTTCTGGTTTTCGCCATTGGCACAGACTCTTCCTCCTCCACATCACTTAGGGGGTCCAGCAGCCATAGAAGCGAGTATTGATCTTCGGCATTATCGTAAATACCAGGCAACTCCATTTTCATAACGTATTCCTGCGAGCAGCAACAAAGCACGAACTGCACTTTTCCATTACTGCAAGCCAGGCACAAGCGTAATCACCCCCAACTAAATAACAAACCGTAGATATGTTATTAATATTTACAATGCAACCAAAAACCTTAGTTATATTTTTTGACCTGCATGCAATGACAGTAAAGAACGTTACTGCTCGCAACCGGCGACAGCGGCTCGGCATGGCCAGGCGAGAAGTGAATTCCGGGCTGTCCAGGAATAATGAATAGTCCCTTGTCATTGGTTGCTTGAAAAATGCACACCGTCGTGTGATTCCATGCAGGAATAAAATCATCCAGCGCTGTGGTTTAATTGCGCCCTTTTCGCCCTATCGCTTGCCGCAAAGGATCCACCTTCATGGCCCCCCCGCCCATCACCAAAGTCCTAGTCATCGGTTACGTCTGGCCCGAGCCCCGCTCTTCTGCGGCCAGTGGGCATGTGATGCAGATCCTCGAAACGTTCTTGCAGCAAGGCTGGAATATCACCTTCAGCAGTCCCGCCGGTCCCGGCGAGCACAAGGCCGATCTGACCGCGTTGGGCATCCGCGAAGTGCCGATCGAGTTGAATAACAGCAGTTTCGACACCTTTGTCAGTGAACTGGCACCGGATATCGTGTTGTTCGACCAGTTCATGATGGAAGAACAGTTCGGCTGGCGAGTAGAGAAACACTGCCCCGACGCCTTGCGCGTACTGGAGACCTCCGACCTGCAAAGCCTGCGACATGCCCGGCATCAGCGCCTCAAGGAACGCTTGAAAGCCAGTGATGACGCCAATGATTTCGGCGAGTTGTTCGCCCCTGCATTGCGCGAAGAGTTCGAGCTCATGGCCGATACCGATCTGGCAAAACGGGAGATCGCCGCGCTGTATCGCTGCGACTTGAACCTGATGATCTCCGAAGTGGAGATTGAATTGCTGGTCGAGCAGTTCGGGTTACCACAACAACTGCTGCACTGGTGCCCGTTGATGGTCGAACCGCTGACCACCGCATCGCCAGCCTTTGAAGACCGTGCGCATTTCCTCAGTATCGGTAACTTCCGTCACGCGCCGAACTGGGACGCCGTGCTCTGGATGAAAACCACGATCTGGCCGCTGATCCGTGCGCAGCTGCCAGAGGCGCAACTGCATATCTATGGCGCCTATACGCCGCCCAAAGCTACCGCCCTGCACAATGCGGCCCAAGGGTTTCATGTGATGAACTGGGCAGAAGATGCTTTGCAAGTCATGTCTGAAGCCCGGGTGTGCCTGGCGCCGTTACGCTTTGGTGCGGGTATCAAAGGCAAGATTGTCGACGCCATGCTGTGTGGCACGCCCAATGTCACCACCCCGATTGGCGCAGAAGCGATGCACCGCGAACAGCCGTGGCCGGGCGCCGTGACCCGAACCGCGCGCGAGTTCGCCGATTGTGCGGTTCGTCTTTATAAGGACAAAGAGCTCTGGATGAGCGCCCAATCCCATGGGCAGACGTTATTAGCCGATCGCTATCAGCCGGCAGTACATGGCCCGGCGCTGATCGAGAAGTTGTTGTATTGCCAGCAACACCTGGCACGCCTTAGAAGGGATAACTTCACCGGCAGCATGTTGCGCCATCATCATCACAAAAGCACTCAGTACATGGCCCAGTGGATTGAAGCAAAAAATCGCATTTAAGAAAATGCCGAACTTCGCCCGCCGTACGCAACAAGAACTTATCAGCCCTTGAAGGGACGCCCTACGAAACGTTCTTCTGATCGCTGTCTTCGACCACCATTCGCTATCGAGCAGCCACGGTCAGTGTTGCAGGCTGGTACAGAGAGCCTGGAAAGAGGCATGATCAACGGGCGATAACAATAAAAGTGCCCTGACATGAGCCGACCAGCCAGAGTTACCGATCCTTCCTACGAATTGATGGACGACCATAACGGGTTGTCCATCATCTATCGTCAGCACGGCTTCCCCTGCCCTTTGGTGCGCTGGCATTTCCACAAGGAATACGAACTGCACCTGATCGTCGCCAGCTCCGGCAAGGTGTTCATCGGTGACTACATCGGTAACTTCTACCCGGAAACGCTGTTCCTGACCGGCCCCAACCTGCCCCACAACTGGATCAGCCAGGTGGCCGAAGACGAAGTGGTGCCCAAACGCGACATGCTGGTCAATTTCACTGACGAACTGTTCGAAAGCGGCCATCAGGTGTTCGCCGAGCTCAAGACGCTTGCACCCTTGCTGGAGCGCGCGCAGTACGGCATCGAGTTTCGCTGCAAGCGCACGATCCGCCAGGCCATGACCTTGATGCAGCGCATCGCTGATACCAAGGGCATGACCCGGCTCGGGCATTTTTTCATTCTGCTGGAGTTGCTGGCGGCATCCGATGACTATCAGTTGCTGTCCGGTGCCACGACGCCGCAATTGGCCGATGAACACAACATCGACCGCACCAACCGGGCGGTGGATTACATCTTTGCCCATTACGCCCGGGAACTGCCGCTGGAAGAAGTCGCCGAGCACCTGGGCCTGAAGCCGACCTACTTCAGCCGAGTGTTCAAACAGGCCACCGGGCGCTGCTTCATCGAATTCGTCAATCGCCTGCGGATCAGCAAATCCTGCGAGCTGCTGGCCGATGGCGACAAAACGGTGACCGATGTGTGTTTCGAATCGGGCTTCAATAATATTTCCAACTTCAACCGGCGCTTTCAACAGCTCAAGGGCATGACGCCATCGCACTACCGGCGGTTGGCGGTGCAGCGTTTGACTGAGCAAAACCTGGGTTAATTCCTACCCCTGTGGGAGCGGGCTTGCCCGCGATAGCAGACTGTCAGCCGATATAAATGGTGGATCTGACGGCCTCTTCGCGGGCAAGCCCGCTCCCACAAGGTTTTGTATTCAAGCTGAAAACCTGTACAGATTCCAACGGCGCTAGCGGCTAATAAACCGTACCACGCACCTCTCGCCGCAAACCCCAGTGCAAAAAAGTATCGGTCACAGTGCGATGGATGATTTGTCACCCCATCAATTGAAGGCTGTAATCAGTGCACATTCTTCCTGCCCAGGAAGACACAAAAACAATAACTGTCCTTCTGTACCCGCCGGGTGCAGAAAAGGAGTGCACGATGCAACCTTCTGTAAAAGCTCTGCTTGCTCTCACCTGCATGACCCTCAGTAGCGTCAGCCTCGGCGCCCAGACCCTGACCATTGCCACCGTCAACAACAGCGACATGATCCGCATGCAAAAACTCTCGAAAACCTTCGAGGCCGAGCATCCGGACATCAAGCTCAATTGGGTGGTGCTCGAAGAAAACGTCCTGCGCCAACGCCTGACCACCGACATCGCTACACAGGGCGGGCAGTTCGATGTGTTGACCATCGGCATGTACGAAGCCGCACTCTGGGGCGCCAAGGGTTGGCTGGAACCGATGAAGGACCTGCCGGCCAGTTATGCCCTCGACGACGTGTTCCCGTCGGTGCGTGAAGGCCTTTCGGTCAAGGGTACGCTCTATGCCCTGCCGTTCTACGCTGAAAGCTCCATCACCTATTACCGCACCGACCTGTTCAAGGACGCCGGGCTGACCATGCCCGAACGCCCGACCTGGACTCAGATCAGCGAATTTGCCGGCAAACTCACCAATAAAGACAAAGAACAGTACGGCATCTGCCTACGCGGCAAGGCTGGCTGGGGCGAGAACATGGCGCTGATCACCACTGTCGCCAATGCTTACGGCGCACGCTGGTTCGATGAGCAGTGGAAACCGGAATTCATCGGTCCCGAATGGAAAAACGCGCTGAACTTCTACGTCGACACCATGAAGAAATCCGGCCCGCCGGGCGCGTCGAGCAACGGTTTCAACGAAAACCTGGCGCTGTTCAACAGTGGCAAATGTGCGATCTGGGTCGATGCCAGCGTTGCCGGCTCGTTCGTCACCGACAAGACCCAAAGCAAGGTCAGCGATCACGTCGGCTTCACCTACGCACCGCATGAAACCACCGACAAAGGTTCGGCCTGGTTGTATTCCTGGGCGCTGGCCATTCCGACCAGTTCCAAGGCCAAGGACGCGGCGAAAACCTTCAGCGCCTGGGCCACCTCCAAGGAATACGGTGCGTTGGTCGCGGAAAAAGACGGCATCGCCAACGTGCCGCCAGGCACTCGCGCCTCGACCTACACCGAGGCTTATATGAATGCCGCGCCATTCGCCAAGGTGACGCTGGAGTCGCTGAAGGCTGCGGATCCGAGTAAACCGTCCCTCAAGCCCGTGCCCTACATCGGCATCCAGCTGGTGACCATCCCTGAATTCCAGGCCGTGGGCACCCAGGTCGGCAAACTGTTCTCGGCAGCGCTGATCGGCCAGACCACGGTCGACCAGGCCCTGACCGCCGCCCAGTCAACCACCGAACGTGAGATGAAGCGCGCCGGTTATCCAAAAATAACCGCGCAATAACAACTGTGGAAACGGGCTTTTGTGGCGAGGGAGCTTGCTCCCGCTCGGCTGCGAAGCAGTCGCAAAGCTTTTGGGGCCGCTTCGCGACCCAGCGGGAGCAAGCTCCCTCGCCACACAAACCTGTTCCCACATTGGATCTTCATTTGTCTGTTCTTAATCGGTTTTAACGCCATGAATATTTCAACTGTCAAAGCTCACATGGACATTGCCCAACCGGTACGTAAAAGCCGGTTGACCAACCCCGGCTGGTTTCTGGTCAGCCCCTCGGTGGCGCTGTTGTTGCTGTGGATGATCGTGCCGCTGGGCATGACCGTCTATTTTTCAATGATCCGCTACAACCTGCTCTACCCCGGTGAAAACCAGTTCGTGGGGTTGGAGAACTTCAGCTACTTTCTGAGTGACTCGGGCTTTCTACCCGGCGCCACCAACACCCTGTTACTGGTGGGCAGCGTGCTGCTGATCAGCATAGTGTTCGGCGTATTGATCAGTGCGTTGCTGGAGGCCAGTGAGTTTCTCGGTCGCGGCATCGTGCGGGTGATGTTGATCTCGCCGTTCTTCATCATGCCCACCGTCGGTGCGCTGATCTGGAAAAACCTGATCTTTCACCCGGTCTCGGGGATTCTCGCCTACATCTGGAAGCTGTTCGGCGCACAGCCCGTGGACTGGCTCGCGCACTACCCGCTGCTGTCGATCATCATCATTGTCTCGTGGCAATGGCTGCCCTTCGCGATCCTGATTCTGATGACCGCCATGCAGTCCCTCGACCAGGAGCAGAAAGAAGCCGCGCGCCTGGACGGTGCCGGCCCCATCGCGATCTTCTGGCACCTGACCCTGCCGCACCTGGCCCGGCCGATTGCAGTGGTGGTGATGATCGAAACCATCTTCCTGCTGTCGGTGTTCGCCGAAATCTTCACCACCACCAACGGTGGCCCCGGTTATGCCTCGACCAACCTCGCCTACCTGATCTACAACCAGGCACTGGTGCAGTTCGACGTCGGCATGGCGTCCGCCGGTGGTTTGATCGCGGTGTTGATTGCCAACGTCGCGGCCATCGTGCTGGTGCGGATGATCGGCAAAAACCTGACAGACAAAGCCTGAGGCCTGCGCCATGACTCTTCAACAATCCCGTCGTCTGCAAAGCCTGCTGCTGGGCACCCTGGCCTGGGCCATTGCGATCCTGGTTTTCTTCCCAATCTTCTGGATGGTACTGACCAGTTTCAAAACCGAAATCGATGCGTTCGCCACGCCGCCACAGTTCATCTTCACGCCGACGCTGGAGAACTACCTGCACATCAACGAGCGCAGCGACTACTTCAGCTTCGCCTGGAACTCGGTAGTGATTTCCTTCAGCGCCACGGCCCTATGCCTGCTGATCGCGGTGCCGGCGGCCTACTCCATGGCGTTCTACGAAACCCAGCGCACCAAAGGCACGCTGTTGTGGATGCTCTCGACCAAGATGCTGCCGCCAGTGGGCGTGCTGATGCCGATCTACCTGCTGGCCAAGAGTTTCGGCCTGCTGGATACGCGCATCGCGCTGATCGTGATTTACACGCTGATCAACCTGCCGATCGTGGTCTGGATGATTTACACCTACTTCAAAGACATCCCCAAGGACATCCTCGAAGCCGCACGCCTGGACGGCGCAACGCTGTGGCAGGAAATGGTCCGGGTGTTGCTGCCGATCGCCAAGGGCGGCCTGGCATCGACGGTTTTGCTGTCGCTGATCCTGTGCTGGAACGAGGCGTTCTGGTCGCTGAACCTGACCTCGTCCCAGGCCGCGCCACTGACCGCATTGATCGCCTCGTACTCAAGCCCCGAAGGACTGTTCTGGGCCAAGTTATCGGCGGTGTCGACCCTGGCCTGTGCGCCGATCCTGATCTTCGGCTGGATCAGCCAGAAACAATTGGTCCGCGGCCTGTCGTTCGGCGCCGTGAAATGAAGATCGCCGACTCAACGCGATCCACTGTGGGAGCGAGCCTGCTCGCGATGGCGGAGTGTCATTCAACAGTGATGTTGACTGACACGGCCTCATCGCGAGCAGGCTCACTCCCACAAAAAAGCCCGCCCGGCTCAACTGAATAACTACAAGTGGAGGCCCATCATCATGGCCAACCTGAAAATCAAAAATCTGCAAAAAGGCTTCGAAGGTTTTTCCATCATCAAAGGCATCGACCTGGAAGTGAATGACAAGGAATTCGTGGTGTTCGTCGGCCCGTCGGGCTGCGGCAAATCCACCCTGCTGCGGCTGATCGCCGGCCTTGAAGAAGTCAGCGGCGGCACCATCGAACTGGATGGCCGCGACATCACCGAAGTCAGCCCGGCCAAGCGCGACCTGGCGATGGTGTTCCAGACTTACGCCCTGTACCCACACATGAGCGTGCGCAAAAACATGTCGTTCGCGCTGGACCTGGCCGGTGTAGCGAAAGCCGAAGTCGAGAAAAAAGTCGGCGAAGCGGCGCGCATCCTTGAACTCGGGCCGATGCTGGAGCGCAAGCCCAAGCAACTGTCCGGTGGTCAGCGTCAACGCGTGGCCATCGGCCGTGCGATCGTGCGCAACCCGAAAATCTTCCTGTTCGACGAACCGCTGTCCAACCTCGACGCCGCCCTGCGGGTGCAGATGCGCCTGGAACTGTTGCGCCTGCACAAAGAACTGCAAGCCACGATGATCTACGTGACCCACGACCAGGTCGAAGCGATGACCATGGCCGACAAAGTCGTTGTCCTCAATGGCGGCAAGATCGAGCAAGTCGGTTCGCCACTGGACCTGTATCACCAGCCGGCCAACCTGTTTGTCGCAGGCTTCCTCGGCACGCCGAAAATGGGCTTCCTCAAGGGCAAAATCACCCGCGTTAACGGCCCAAGCTGCGAAGTGCTGCTGGACGCCGGCACCCGCATTACCCTGCCGCTGAGCGGGGCGAATCTGAGTGTCGGCGGTGCGGTGACTTTAGGGATTCGTCCGGAACATCTTGAACTGGCGCAACCCGGCGATTGCACCCTGCAAGTCACTGCCGACGTCAGCGAACGCTTGGGCAGCGACACTTTCTGCCACGTCCTGACGTCATCCGGCGAAGCGCTGACCATGCGTGTTCGCGGCGATCTGGCCAGCCGTTATGGCGAAACCCTGAGCCTGCACCTGGATGCCGAGCACTGCCATTTATTCGATGCCGACGGCGTGGCGCTGACCCGTCCACTGCGCGCCGCAGCCTGATCCGAGAGCATGCGATGAAACTGAATAAACAGAACCTCAACCGCCTCGCCCCCGAGGTGGCCTTGCCCGCCTACACCTTGAGCGATACCCGCCAAGGCATCGCGCACATTGGCGTTGGCGGCTTCCACCGCGCGCATCAGGCGTATTACACCGATGCCTTGATGAATACCGGCCAAGCGCTGGACTGGGCCATCTGCGGAGTCGGCCTGCGCGCCGAAGACCGCCGGGCCCGGGACGATCTCAAAGAGCAGGATTATCTGTTTACCCTGTTCGAACTCGGCGACGCCGACGACGCTGAAGTGCGGGTTATCGGCGCCATCCGCGACATGCTGCTGGCCGAAGACAGCGCCGAAGTGCTGATCGACAAACTCGCCCATCCAGATATCCGCATCGTCTCGCTGACCATCACCGAAGGCGGCTATTGCATCGACGACAGCAACGGCGAGTTCATGGCGCACCTGCCGCAGATCCAGCACGACCTGGCTCACCCGAACGCGCCAAAGACTGTATTCGGTTTCCTCTGCGCTGCACTGGCCAAACGTCGTGCAGCCGGTACGCCCGCGTTCACGCTGATGTCTTGCGATAACCTGCCGCACAACGGCGCCGTGACCCGTAAAGCCCTGCTCGCATTCGCCGCCCTGCGCGACGCCGATCTGCGCGACTGGATCGAGCGCCATGTCAGTTTCCCTAATGCGATGGTCGACCGCATCACGCCAATGACCAGCACCGAGCATCGTCTGCAACTGCACGACAAACACAGCGTCGACGACGCTTGGCCGGTGGTCTGCGAACCGTTTGTGCAATGGGTGCTGGAAGACAAATTCGTCAACGGTCGCCCGGCCTGGGAAAAGGTCGGCGTGCAGTTCACCGACGACGTCATGCCTTACGAAGAGATGAAGATCAAACTGCTCAACGGCAGTCATCTGGCCTTGACCTATCTGGGCTTTTTGAAGGGTTACCGCTTCGTTCACGAAACCATGAACGACCCGCTGTTCGTGCGCTACATGCGCGCCTACATGGACCTGGACGTGACGCCGCAACTGGCGCCGGTGCCGGGGATCGACCTGACTGAATACAAAAACACCCTGGTGGCGCGCTTCTCCAACCAGGCGATTGCCGATCAGCTGGAGCGAGTGTGTTCGGATGGCTCGTCGAAGTTTCCGAAGTTCACTGTGCCGACGATCAATCGCTTGATTGCCGATGGGCAGGAGACCAAGCGTGCGGCGCTGGTGGTCGCGGCGTGGGCGCTGTACCTCAAAGGTGTGGATGAGAATGGCCAGACCTATGCAATTCCGGATCCACGGGCGGCGTTCTGTCAGGCACTGGTGGCCGATGATGTGTTGATCACGCAGCGGTTGTTGGAAGTGGAGGAAATTTTTGGGACGGCGATACCGCGCTCTCCGGAGTTTGTCGCTGCGTTCGAGTGGTGCTGTAACAGCTTGCGCGATGTTGGGGTGACGCGGACGCTCGAAAGAGTGCTCGCCGCCTGATCGTTCCCACGCTCTGCGTGGGAATGCAGCCCGGGACGCTCCGCGTCCCATCCAGAAGCGGACGCAGAGCGTCCATTGAGGCATTCCCACGCAGAGCGTGGGAACGATCTTCGGTAGGGTGTTTCCATGGCAAACCAACAACTATTCCTCGGTGTCGACTGCGGCACCCAAGGCACCAAAGCCGTCGTCCTCGACGCGCACAGCGGCCAGGTCCTCGGTCAGGGCGCCGCGGCCCACAGCCTCATCAGCGGTGCCAATGGTCGTCGGGAGCAAGACACTGCCCAATGGCTGGAAGCCTTTACCCTGGCCACCCACCGTGCATTGCTCGCAGCGAATGTAGACGGTCAGGCCATCCTCGGCATCGGGGTTTCCGGCCAGCAACATGGCCTGGTACTGCTCGACGATCGTGGCCAGGTGCTGCGCCCGGCCAAGCTCTGGTGCGACACCGAGTCCACGCCGGAGAACGACCGCTTGCTCGCCCATCTGGGCGGCGAAAAAGGCTCCCTGGAGCGCCTCGGCGTAGTCATCGCGCCGGGTTACACCGTGTCCAAACTGCTCTGGACCAAAGAACAACATCCGCAAGTGTTCGCCCGGATCGCCCGCATTTTGCTGCCCCATGACTACCTCAACTACTGGCTCACCGGCCGCAGTTGCAGCGAGTACGGTGATGCCTCGGGCACCGGGTATTTCAACGTGCGCACCCGCCAATGGGACTTGCAACTGCTGCGCGACATCGACCCCACCGGGCGCCTGCAAGCCGCGCTCCCGGAGCTGATCGATGCCCACCAACCGGTCGGCACAATCCTGCCGAGTATCGCCGAACACCTTGGCATCAACCCGCACGCACTGGTCTCCAGCGGCGGCGGCGACAACATGATGGGCGCCATCGGCACCGGCAATATAAAGCCCGGCGCGATCACCATGAGCCTCGGCTCCTCGGGAACGGTCTACGCCTATGCCGACCAGGCGAACGTCAGCCCGGACGCCTCGGTCGCGACGTTCTGTTCCTCCAGCGGCGGCTGGCTGCCGCTGATCTGCACGATGAACCTGACCAACGCGACCGGCACTATTCGCGAGTTGTTCGAATTGGATATCGAAGCGTTCAACGGCTTGGTCGAGCAAGCGCCGATCGGTGCCGACGGCGTGTGCATGCTGCCGTTCCTCAATGGCGAACGCGTCCCCGCCCTGCCCCATGCCAGCGGCAGCCTGCTGGGGCTGACCATGACCAACCTGACCCGGGCCAACCTGTGCCGCGCCGTGGTGGAAGGCACCACCTTTGGTTTGCGTTATGGGCTGGACCTGCTGCGCCAGAATGGCTTACAAAGCCTGCGCATCTGCCTGACTGGGGGTGGTTCGAAGAGCCCGGTGTGGCGACAGATCGTCGCTGACATCATGAATACGCCAGTGATTTGTACCGAGCAAAGTGAAGCCGCGGCCCTCGGCGCAGCGATTCAGGCGGCGTGGTGCAAGTCCTGGGCAAACGGTCACGAAGACAGCCTGGCGGACTTGTGCGAGCGTTGCGTAAAGCTCGATCTGGCCAGTGAAACCTTACCGATTGCAGAAAATGTGGCGGCCTGTCAGCAGGCCTATGAACGCTATCGACAGCATGTCGCAACCCTTTAAAGAGCGAGAAACTATGTATCTGGTATGTGGCGAAGCGCTGTTCGATTTCTTCAGCGAAGAGGATGCCAGCGGCTTGGCATCCAAAGTGAATTTCAAGGCGATTGCCGGCGGCTCGCCGTTCAATGTGGCCGTAGGTTTGCGCCGCTTGGGCGTAGACGCCGCGCTGTTTGGCGGGCTGTCGACCGATTACCTCGGCCGACGTTTGCAGCAAGTGCTGCAGGATGAAGGTGTACGCCCGGATTACCTCGTGGACTTTGCCGCGCCGACTACCTTGGCGATGGTCGCAGTCGGTGCCAATGGCTCGCCCCATTACAGCTTTCGTGGCGAAGGCTGCGCTGATCGGCAGTTGAGCCTGGCGCATCTGCCAGAGCTAGGGCTTGAAGTGCGCGGTTTGCACGTCGGCTCGTTTTCGCTGGTGGTGCAACCGATTGCCGATACGTTATTGGCATTGGTGCAACGGGAAAGCGGCAAACGCCTGATCAGCCTCGATCCGAACGTGCGCCTCAATCCCGAGCCGAACATCGAGTTGTGGCGTTCGCGGATTGCCACGCTGGTGGAGCTGGCGGATCTGATCAAGGTCAGCGACGAAGACTTGAGCCTGTTGTACCCCGAGCAAGATCCTCAGCGCGTCATCGAAGGTTGGCTGGAATATCGCTGTCAGTTGGTGTTCCTGACCCGTGGCGGCGAAGGCGCAACGGTGTTCAGCCGCGCCCACGGTTCGTGGTCGGTGCCGGCCTGTTCGGTGAAAATTGCCGACACTGTGGGGGCTGGCGATACGTTTCAGGCAGCGTTGATTACCTGGCTGACCGAGCAGCAGCTGGATTCGGTTGACGGGTTGCAACAGCTGAGCCGTGAGCAAATTGACGCGATGATCAGGTTTGCGGTGAGCGCCGCGGCGTTGACTTGCAGCAAGACCGGACCGGATTTGCCGTATCGGCAGCAGTTGAGCTGAAATCCGCGACCTCATGCCTTCTCACTACCGCAGGTGCTGATTTCAGGACCTGCCGGTAGAGATTAAATATTGTTTTGATATATTTATATTTCGATTGAAAATATGTACCGAGTCCTCAATCCAAATAAAAGATAAACGGATATTGACAGTTTTATAGCCCTTAAAATTATGAGCGCAGTTATAGCGCTTCCTGATTTGAGCTATTCCAAAAATCAATTTCCTAAACTCCTGCTTCTTCAAACAGCACTACCGCCGAATGCACAACTGATTCTTATCTTATTGAATTATATTAATAAATAGATAATCACTACAAAGCTCCGCCGAGACAATCCAGCGGCTACTGAAGATAATGTGCGTTCAATAAAAATAACCAGTCCGTTACTTGACCGCTACATGCCTTCAACTAATATCCTTTCCACGCACAGCGCAGGTAAGGAAATTGCTGTGCGGCTATCCTTATACCCCACAACAGGAAAAGGAACTCCAACATGGAAAGTGTCGCTATCTCAGCTGCCCAAATTAACTGGAACGGCGGACAACGCATTACGCTCACCGCAGGAGATACAGCCACCTGCACCGCACTTAGCCCCGGCCAGCTTTATGGCATCTTTATCTACAACTCCGCTCAAAATGATACCAATTCGACTGTCTCCGTGAACTGGAGCAATAGCCAGCCACCCGTACCGATCACAGTTCCTGGCACCACGGCCAATGCAGGCCTGGCATCGTTGGGTTTTGTCTCGGGTACCGATACTCAAACCGTGTCGGTTTCACTGCCTAGCAACGCCGGTAAGTCCCAGGTCGAAATCTGGTTGGGAAGTGTCAGTATGCCGACCAATACATCGGGTCTGAGCAATTATCCGCTGCAAGCCGATGGTGAGCAGCATCCGTTCAACAAGTACGCCCGTTACTATGCGGTACCCCCATCGAAGTGGATGAACCTGACGATCACCAGCACCATTACACAGTTCCTCTCTTGCCAGTTCCGTGAGGCGCAAGCGACCGTATTCGTCGTCAATGAGACGTCGAACGGCCTACTCTCTGGGCAGGTCACCACGATCGGGCCTACTGCCGGTGAGGTTGGAGCCGTCAAGATCACTTACTCGCAGATTCAGAGCATCACCAATAATCTGCAAGGCGACGGCACGCAATGGGTGTGGATGGATGCTGACAGCCCGCAAGATTCCCAGAGCGCGACCATTTCCTTGCAATCGCTTTGAGTTTCCTGGCTGAGTAATAGAGAAGGCCCCACCCTGTGGGGCCTTCCTTTATTTGGTGTGACGGCCCCAATCGCCTCAAAAAATGCCTGTATTCATTGCACAAGACCTCGGCTATAGGGGAAAGCCCGATACCCGTCAGGCCCCGGACCTACGGCATTTCAACCTTGAACATGGCACTTTAATACTGCACCATCCGCCCCTGCTTTTTCAAAGGACGGAACTCAAGGCATGCTGGACGCAAACGCAATCCATATCTCCCTCACACTCGAAGGCGTTTCCGTCGACCTGCAGGTCCTCAGCTTCGTCGGTCGCGAAGCTCTCAACCAGCCGTTCTGTTTCGATATCGAACTGGTCAGTGCCCGCCCCGACCTGAAACTCGAAAAACTGCTGCACAAGCCCGGCTGCCTGACCTTTGGCGCCACCGGCCAAGGCAAAATCCATGGCCTGGTCTATCGCATCGAGCAAGGTGATTCCGGCAAAAGCCTGACCCGCTACAGCATCAGCCTGGTGCCGCAACTGGCCTATTTGCGACACAACCACGACCAGCAGATTTTCCAGCATTTAAGCGTGCCGAAGATCATCGCCCAGGTTCTCGAAGCCCGGGGCATTCTGGCCGACGCCTACAGCTTCCAGCTCGGCGCCATCTACCCCGAGCGTGTGTACTGCGTGCAGTACGACGAATCCGACCTGCACTTCATCCAGCGCCTGTGCGAAGAGGAAGGCATTCACTTCCATTTCCAGCACTCGACCAGCGGCCACAAACTGGTGTTCGGCGATGACCAGACGGTGTTCCGCAAACTCGCGCCGGTGAGCTACCAGCAAGACTCCGGTATGGCCGCCGAGAAACCGGTGATCAAGCGCTTCAACCTGCGCCTGGAAACCCGTACCACCCGCGTCAGCCGCCGCGACTACAACTTCGAAAAACCACGCCTGCTGCCGGAAAGTGCGGCCAAAAGCGAATTCGCCCCGGACCTCGAAGACTACGACTACCCCGGCCGCTTCACCGACCGCGCACGGGGCAAACAACTGGCGACCCGCGCCCTCGAACGCCATCGCAGCGACTACCAACTGGCAGAAGGCAAAGGCGACGAACCGACCCTGGTCAGCGGCCACTTCATGGCCCTGAGCGAACACCCGCGCGCCGAGTGGAACGATCTCTGGCTGTTGCTGGAAATCGTCCACGAAGGCAAACAGCCGCAAGTGCTCGGGGAGAACATCACCAGCGACGTCACCCATAACAAGGACGACTTCCACCAGGGCTACCGCAACCGCTTCCTCGCCACGCCGTGGGACGCGCACTTCCGCCCGGCCCTGGAACACCCGAAACCGAAAGTGCTGGGCAGCCAGACCGCCATCGTCACCGGCCCGGCGGGTGAAGAAATTCACTGCGACGAATACGGCCGGGTCAAAGTGCAATTCCACTGGGACCGCGACGGTCAGGGCAACGACACCAGCAGCTGCTGGCTGCGCGTCGCCACCGGCTGGGCCGGCAACGCCTACGGCGGCATCGCCATCCCGCGAGTCGGCATGGAAGTGCTCGTCACCTTCCTCGAAGGCGACCCCGACCAACCGCTGATCACCGGCTGCCTGTACCACAAGGAAAACGTCGTCCCCTACGATCTGCCGGCGAACAAAACCCGCAGCACTTTCAAGACCCTCAGTTCACCGGGCGGCAAGGGCTACAACGAGATTCGCATCGAAGACAAGAAAGGCGCGGAACAGATCTACCTGCACGCCCAGCGCGACTGGGATGAAAACATCGAGCACGACCAGAAAATCCGCATCGGCAATGAACGGCATGACACGGTCGAGGCCAATGTATTCAGCGAGTTCAAGGTGGAAGAGCACCGCCTCACCCACCTCGACCGCAAGACCGAAGCGCGGGCGGACGATCACCTCACCGTTGGCGTGACCCGGCATGTGAAGGTTGGCACGGCGCAGTTTGTCGAGGCCGGGACGGAGATTCATTACCACGCCGGAGAGAAGGTGGTGGTTGAGGGTGGGATGGAGCTCACGGCCAAGGCTGGCGGGAGCTTTGTGAAGATTGATGCGGGTGGGGTGACCATCAGCGGCGCAGAGGTGAAGGTCAATTCCGGTGGTGAGCCGGGTGCGGGTACGCCTGCTGCGCCATTGTTGCCGGGCCGATGAAGGTGGCGGATGCGGATACAGCGAGCAAAAAAGCCCGGCTTGCCAACGGTAGCGTCTCGAAGATCGCTATCGCCGGCAGGCCGGGCTCCTAAAGCAAAATACCGCTTAAATGTTTCGCATCAACAGCACTTCGGTCCCGCCTTGCTGCCGTAACGAGCCTCCTGACGCTCCCGAAAGAACACCTCGTAACTCATCAGCGGTTTGTCCGGATGTTTGGTTTGCATATGCTCGACGTAAGTGTCGTAGTCGGGCATGCCGACCATCAGGCGCGCGGCCTGACCGAGGTATTTACCGAGGCGACTCAGGTCATTGAACATGGTGCAATCCTCGATTACGCATCCGGCAAAGCCTGGAACGGCGCTTCTTTATCCGTACGCTCCTTGGTGCCCCAGGCGGCTATACCGACCTTGAGTGCAAAGAACAGGATGCTGAACACCACGAGCAAAAACAGCGCGGTCAACGTTGCGTTGGTGTAGGCGTTGTAGATGACGTGCTGCATCTGCTCGATGCTTTTGGCCGGCGCGAGGACCTGGCCGTTGGCCAAGGCGTCGCTGTACTTTTTCGCCAGCGCCAGGAAGCCGATTGCCGGGTTGGCGTCGAACAGCTTGATGAACCCTGCGGTGGTGGTGCAGATCAGCAGCCACACCGCTGGCAGCATGGTGACCCAGACGTAGCGTTGGCGCTTCATTTTGATCAGCACCACGGTTGCCAGCATCAGCGCGATACCCGCCAGCATCTGGTTGGAGATGCCGAACAGTGGCCACAAGGTGTTGATCCCACCCAGCGGGTCGATCACGCCTTGATACAGCAGGTAACCCCACATCGCCACGCAACCGGCGGTTGCGATCAGGTTGGCGGTCCAGGATTCGGTGCGCTTGAGCGCTGGCACGAAGGAGCCGAGCAAGTCCTGCAGCATGAAACGCCCGGCACGAGTGCCGGCATCCACCGCAGTCAGGATGAACAACGCTTCGAACAGGATCGCGAAGTGGTACCAGAACGCCATGGTGTTTTCACCCGGCAGAAGTTGGTGCAGGATCTGCGCGATACCGACCGCCAGGGTCGGCGCACCACCGGCCCGGGCCAGGATGGTGGTTTCACCGATGTCCTTGGCCACTGCTTGCAGCGCTTCCGGGGTAATTGCAAAACCCCAACTACTGACCGTCTGCGCCACTGAAACAGCATCCGCGCCGACAAGGGCCGCCGGGCTGTTCATCGCAAAGTACACGCCGGGCTCGATCACCGAAGCGGCAACCATTGCCATGATGGCCACGAAGGATTCCATCAACATGCCGCCATAACCGATGTAACGGGCATGGCCTTCACTGGCGAGCAGCTTCGGCGTGGTGCCGGAAGCAATCAGCGAATGGAAACCCGACACCGCGCCACAGGCGATAGTGATGAACAGGAACGGGAACAACCCACCCTTCCACACCGGCCCGGTGCCGTCGATGAACTGGGTCAATGCCGGCATTTTCAGGTCGGGCATGGTGATCAGAATGCCGATCGCCAACGCAACGATGGTGCCGATCTTGAGGAAGGTGGACAGGTAATCGCGAGGGGCGAGGATCAGCCACACCGGCAGTACCGCCGCGACGAAACCGTAGCCAATCAGCATCCAGGTGATCTGGATTCCAGTGAAGGTGAACGCCTTGGCCCACACCGGGTCAGCGGCAATCTGCCCGCCCAGCCAGATCGAACCCAGCAGCAACGCCACGCCGATCACCGAGATTTCACCGATGCGGCCCGGGCGGATGTAGCGCATGTAAATGCCCATGAACATCGCGATCGGGATGGTCGCCATCACCGTGAAAATACCCCACGGGCTTTCGGCCAGGGCCTTGACCACGATCAGCGCCAGCACCGCGAGGATGATGATCATGATCAGGAAGCAACCAAACAGCGCGATGGTCCCGGGGATGCGGCCCATTTCTTCACGGACCATGTCGCCCAGGGAGCGACCGTTGCGGCGGGTGGACATGAACAGGACCATGAAGTCCTGAACCGCACCGGCCAGCACCACCCCGGCAATCAGCCACAGCGTACCGGGCAGGTAGCCCATCTGCGCCGCCAATACCGGACCGACCAGCGGCCCTGCGCCAGCGATCGCTGCGAAGTGGTGTCCGAAGAGCACGTGTTTGTTGGTCGGCACGTAGTCCAGACCATCGTTGTTGAGTACGGCGGGAGTGGCTCGATTAGGATCGAGCTGCATCACCTTGGTGGCGATGAACAGGCTGTAATAGCGGTACGCGACCAGATAAATAGCGACTGCTGCGACTACGATCCAGAGGGCGTTGATGGCTTCGCCGCGGCGCAGGGCCACGACACTTAGCGCAAACGCTCCCAGGACAGCCACGGCAAACCAGGCGAGGTGTTTAGCCAGACGGGGCATAGCGTGTCTCCTGCCGACAGCCAGTAGCTGCGGCGGTAATTATTATAATTGTGTCCGCAGTGCGGAGCGGGCCCAATATCCGCCCATGCTGTCGACAAATAAATCCGCGTTACTACGTACGTGGCGTCTACGTAGTTCTACGTAGGCGCCGCTGATCTCTCAGTTGAAATGCAACACCTGTGGGAGCGGGCTGTGGCGAGGGGGCTTGCCCCCCGTTTGAGTGCGTAGCACTCACAAGATCTTGGGTACATCAGAGATTTTTTGGGGCCGCTTCGCAGCCCAACGGGGGCAAGCCCCCTCGCCACAGCCCACAAGGTTCTGCGTTTTCATCACGGCCGCAGGTCATTCTGTCCAGCATTGCTACTGGAGACGCGTATCTTTGGCATATGATGCCGGGCCTTCGCCTTCCCTCGGTCTGGCCAGGAGTAGAGATGCAGCTCAAACACAAAATCGTCGCGCTCGGGATTCTGCCGCTGGTGTTGGCGATCGCGGTCATCTGCGCGCTGGTGATTTCCCTGAACCGTCAACTGGGTGATCAACAGGCGCAACTGATCGAAGACAGCATTCTGGCCAGCAAGCGCGCAGAGCTGAAAAACTACGTCGAAATGGCCCAGAGCCTGATCGCGCCGCTGTACGACAACGGCCGGGGTGACGCGCGCGCGCAGCAACAAGTGCTCGAAGAACTGCGCAAGCTCAGCTTTGGCATCAACGGCTACTTCTTCGTCTACGACCGCGAAGGTCGCAGCCTGATGCACGCGCGCCAGTCAGAGCTTGTAGGCAAATACCTGTGGGACATGACCGACCCTCACGGTTTGCCGGTGATCCAGGCGTTGCTCAAAAGTGCGCAATCGGGCGAAGGTTTTCAACGTTACGCCTGGAACAAACCCTCTTCCGGCCAAGTGACCGACAAGCTCGCTTACGTGGTGATGCTGGACCGTTGGGGCTGGATGCTCGGCACTGGCATCTACCTTGAAGACGTTGAGCGCGCCACCCGACAGGCCCGTGACGAGGTGGCTCAGGGCATCCGCAAAACCATGCTGGCCATTGCCGTGGTGGCCCTTGTGGCGGTGCTGTTTGTCTTCGCCAGCGGCATGACGTTGAACGTCAGCGAGCATCGCCTGGCCGACAAGAAACTCCAGCGCCTGACCCAACGCATTGTCAGCCTTCAAGAGGAAGAACGGTCACGGGTTTCCCGAGAGCTGCACGACGGCATCAGCCAGCTACTGGTGTCTATCAAGTTTCAGTTCGAACTGGCCAGCCATGTGCTGGAGAATGGGCAAGACAAGGGATTGAGCATTTTAAGAGACGCCACGGAGCGCCTCGGGGATGCGATTGGCGAAGTTCGCAGCCTCTCTCACGACCTGCGCTCGTCGCTGCTCGACACCCTTGGCCTGCCGGCGGCAATAGGTCAACTCGCCGCAGAATTCGAGCAGCGCAGCGGTCTGGTCGTGACTTTCAACGATAACGAATTCGACTGTCATCTGGTCGATGGCGCCGCCGTCTCGTTGTTTCGCATTGTGCAAGAAGGCCTGACCAATATCGAACGCCACGCACAAGCAAAAAACGTCATCATTACCCTGCACGGTTCTGAAAAGTCCGTACGTTTGACGGTGGTCGATGACGGTATCGGTTTCAACGTCGCCCAGGTCGAACGTCGTCACGCGGGCATTGGCCTGCGCAACATCCGTGAGCGTGTCGAGCATTTTGGCGGTCGATTCGACCTGACCTCGACGCCGGGAAGAAGTGAGCTGGACGTGCTGCTGCCGATGAAACTGCCCGGTACAGAACGCTGACTCAGCCCATAACAATTAGAGTGAATGCCTGCGATGAACCTGCCCTACCCGATCCGCGTTGCCCTGGTCGACGATCACTCCCTGGTCCGCGACGGGATCAAATCGCTGCTGGCGGTCATGGCGCAGCTGGAAGTGGTGGGAGAAGCCGAGAATGGCGTCGATGCCATCGAGATGGTCGGGCGCTGCCAGCCGGATCTGTTGCTGGTCGACATCAGCCTGAAGGACATCAATGGCCTTGAGCTGACGCGGTTGTTACGCAGCCAATACCCGTCGCTCAAGGTGTTGGTGCTGAGCATGTACGACAACTATGAATACGTGAGTGAATCCGTTCGCTCGGGTGCCAGCGGTTATGTGCTGAAGAACGCGCCTTCACGGGAAATCATTGCGGCAATCGAAGCCATTGTCAGCGGTGGGACGTTCTACAGTGCCGAGATCGCACAGCGGCTCATTGCCGATAAAAGTAGCGACAACGAGCTGACTCCGCGCGAAAGCCAAGTGCTGTACAAGATGGCTCAGGGGCTGAACAACAAGGAAATGGCTCGCGAACTGGATATCAGTGTGCGGACTGTAGAAACCCATCGCCTGAGCATCCGTCGCAAGCTCAACATCGACAAACCCGCCGCCCTTGTAAAGTACGCGATCGATCACGGGATCATTTCGCGCTAGAGGCGATTCACACCGCGCTCGTATTAACGACACGTGCCGTACGAATGAACAAGGCGCGTACCTTGTCCCAGAAATTCCCGCCCAGCACGAAAAAGCTGCCGATCAACATGGCATCGCCCAGCGCCTGGAGCTGCCAGATATTGGGTCTCAGCCCCGGCCAGATAGTATCTATGTAAGGTTCGAGAAATCCCGAGATCAGCGGCAGGCAAAACATCACGAGGCCAATTCTATGGCGAGCCGGGCCTACTTCCACGTCTGCCGGTGCAAGTGTGGAGACGTAACCGAACATGCTGCGCTTGAGTTGCTGAAAGCCGGATTTGCCCATAATGGCAATGACGAGAATCAACAGAACCTTGTTACTGATAAACAAAACGCCTGTCAGTGCCGCGATCTTTGAGCCGGGCACATCCACTGCGGCAGCGAGAGGCACCATTAGCCAGGAGCCAAGCATCAAACAGATAATCGCGATGCCCAGTTTGAAGCGCCAACCAGCGGAACCAGGTGCATTGTCATCCTGAGAGTTGCTCATGGTCTTCTTAACCTTTTTTGCCGGGATTAATGGATCTTCAGAAGCGTAGCAGTTGGTCGACCCCATGATCATTCAACATGACCTTGTATTTGTCCGAGCTGTACTAACCTAAGCGAACCGGTAACCAACGCCATTTCAATACTAGGTATGTTCGGATGACGTTTTCCCAAGATCTACCATCAGTGCACCGATGCTGACGCGCTCGGGCCGGCTGCTTCTGCTGGTCGCCCTCGGCCTTGGCGGCTGTGTCCGTCTGGGACCGGATTTCCAGGCCCCAGGCGAGGCCTGGACAAAACTCTGGAGCAGCCCCGCGCTTGAGCAAGCCAGCCAACGAAGCCTGAATCCCGACATTCGCCAGTGGTGGCAGGTGTTCGCCGACCCGGTCCTCGACGCGCTGATCGCCGAATCGGATGCGCATAATTCCAACCTGAAAATTGCCGGCCTTCGCGTCATGGAAGCCCGTGCCCGGTTGGGCATTGCGCAAAGCGGGCGTTATCCGCAGCTGCAACAGGCCAGCGCTGACAGCTTGTACTTCAACCGCAAGCAATCCGGCGGCAGCAACCCGCAAGACAGCCACTTCTGGCAACACAGCGCGGGCTTTGATGTCGGCTGGGAACTGGACTTCTGGGGGCGTTTCAGTCGAGCCATCGAGTCCTCCGATGCCAGTTACTTCGCGGCTCAAGCCAACTATGAAGACGTTCTTGTACTGCTGCGTGCTCAGGTGGCCGATACCTACTTTTTGTTGCGCACCACCGAAGCGCGTTTGCGCGTCGCCCGAGAAAACGCCGAACAGCAAAAGCGCAACTTTGAGATCACCGAAAAACTGTTCAATAGTGGCCAGAGCGCCGAACTCGACTTGCAACAAGCCAAGACCCAATACCTGGGCACCTTGAGCAGCATTCCGGATTTTGAGGCGCAAGTAGTGCGCACCCGTAACGCGTTGGCTGTGCTGATCGGACAGCCACCCAGCGCCCTGCCCCAATTGCTTGAAAACGAGGGACTGATCCCGCTGGTGGACCAAGCCGTGCTGCAAGACGTGCCGGCCAACCTGTTATTGCGTCGACCGGACGTGCGCGCCGCCGAGCTCAATGTCGCGGCCCAGTCGGCTCTGATCGGTGTCGCGCAAACCGACTTCTATCCGTCGCTGACCTTGCTGGGCAGCATCGTCTGGACCACCGATACGTTGAGCGGCACCTCCAACAGCCTGGACCTGATCGGCGGTCCCAGTTTGCGCTGGAACCTGTTTGACCACGGTCAGATCAGCAACAACGTGCGTATACAGGATGCGCGGTTGCAGCAGCTGATTGAGGTTTATCGCGACAAAGTCCGCCAGGCCGCACGGGAGGCCGATGATGCCGCCAGCAGCCTGATCAAATCACTGGAACGCGAGCGCATCCTGGGTGAAGCACAGGTCGCCGCCGCGCGTTCGTTGAGCCTGGCCAGCACTCAATACCGGGAAGGCTACTCGGACTTCCAGCGCGTGCTGGACGCTCAACGCGCATTGCTCGAACAGCAGGACAATTACCTGCTCAGCCGCAGTAACGCCGTGAGCAATCTGATCGCTCTGTACAAAGCCCTTGGCGGTGGGTGGTACAGCGCCCAGCCGACAGTCGATCAAAACACTCGCCAGCAAATGGAACAACGTACCGACTGGGGCAACCTGCTGAATGAGCCGGCCCCTTCGCAAGCCTCTTATCCCGAGCCAGAAGGTTAAAGCCGATGACTGAACCCTCGCCGCCCGTCACTGAGGCGCCCACCCCCAAGGCATCCGAGCCTGCCGCCGATCCTGCAAAAAAGGGCATCAAATGGGTGATGCTGCTGATCGTCCTGAGTCTGGCCTGGTACTTGTTGGCTGACCGTTTCACGCCATATACGCAACAGGCTCGGGTGGGCGCTTTTGTCATTCCGGTGGCCTCCGAAGTGGCCGGCCGGGTGATCCGTGTGAATGTGCGCAACAATCAGGACGTCAGGGCGGGCGATGTGCTGTTTGAAGTGGACCAGCAGCCCTATCAAATAGCCGTCGACCGCGCACGTGCCGACCTGGAATCAACACGCCGACAAATCGGTGCCAGCACCGCCGGCATTGCTTCGGCTCAAGCCAATTTGCGCGCAGCCCAGGCCAATGAACTCAAGGCGCGGCAGGACAATCAGCGTCTTGAAGGTTTGTACCGCGAAGATCCCGGCACCATTTCCGTGCGCTTGCTTGAAGTTTCTCGGGCCAACCGTGAACAGGCTGTCAGCCAGGTCGCCGCAGCCCATGCCGAAGTCCAGCGAGCACGGGAACAGGAAGGCGGCAGCGAGGAAGACAACGCGCTGTTGCGTAGCGCCGCCACGGCGTTGTCAAAAGCCGAACTGGACTTGTCCAACACGCAGATTCGCGCACGGTCGGCTGGACTGATCACCGATCTGCGTACCGATGTCGGACAGTTCGCCACTGCCGGCAGCCCGGTCATGACCCTGATTGCCATCCACGATGTATGGATCAGCGCGGACATGACCGAAAACAACCTCGGTCTGGTCGAGGTCGACACCCCTGTCTCGATCGTTCTGGATGCCATGCCGGGGAAGGTTTTCGAGGGTCGTGTGCGCAGTGTCGGCTACGGTGTCAGCGTCGGTCAGAGCACTGCACCCGGCAGCCTTCCCAGTGTGCAGAACAGCCGCGACTGGCTGCGTCCGGCCCAGCGTTTCCCAGTGATTATCGAGTTCTCCGAGGACTCAAGGAAAACGCTGTTCGCCAGCCGCGCCATCCGTGCCGGTGGGCAGGCTGAAGTGATGGCATTCCCGACTCAAGACAACCCGTTGAACCTGCTCGGTCGTTTGTTCGTGGGGATCATGAGCTGGCTGAGCTATGCCTATTAAGGGCGTGCCTACCAAGCGCACGCCCCGGGTTCAGCGTGCGTTGCGTATGGGCACAGGCACCGCATTGTGCCTGGCGGCCAGCTTCGGCCTGGGCTTGCCGATCCCTTTTCTCGCGCCTGTGCTGGCCGTGTTGCTGTTGGCTTCCCTCAATCGGCCGCTGCCATTCAAGGCCGGATTGATTCTCGCTCTGGCTGCGATGTTAACCACCGGCGTCGGCCTGTTGTTGATTCCGATCCTGCGTTACTACCCGATTACCGGCGTGCTGCTGATTGGCGTCAGTATGTTCCTGGCTTTTGGTTTTGGTCTGCGCGGCGGCAACGCCTTGATCATGACCTTCATGATCATTGGCCTGACGATGATTTCTTCGGCCGGCGTTGCCGAGTTCGATCTGGCGACGATGGTCATCGGTGCCCTGGTCAAGGGTTTGATCCTCGCCGTTCTCGTCGTGGCGTTTAGTCACTGGCTGTTTCCCGACCCTGCCAATGCCCCCTCCCCACCCGCCGCCAGCGCTTTGCCGGCGCAAGATGTGCGCAGGGTTGCACTGCGTGCAACCCTCATTGTCATACCGGCATTCCTGTTGGCCCTGATCGACCCGGCGAGCTATCTGCCGATCATTTTGAAAGCGGTCAGTCTTGGCCAACAGAGTTCGACGACAACGACGCGCAACGCTGCTCATGAATTGCTCGGTTCGACCTTCATGGGTGGCCTGCTGGCTGTTGGGTTCTGGTGCGCGCTCAGCCTGTTTGTGCACTTGTGGATGTTCTTTCTGTGGATGCTCCTGTTCGGCTTGCTGTTGGCGCGCAAACTCTATGCCCTGAGCCCGACCCGACAAACCCCGGGGTTCTGGCTCAACAGTCTGATCACGCTGATCATCCTGCTGGGTCAGTCGGTTCAGGACAGCCTCGCCGGGAAAGACGTCTATACCGCCTTCGCCGTGCGCATGGGATTGTTTATCGCCCTCACGCTCTATGCCTTGCTGATGGTCCATCTGCTTGATCGGCGGCAGCGTAATCCTGGCGTCACCCAGCTCACGGAGTGACCTGATAACCCCGCCCTTGCAGGCAACCGTGATGCTGCTGTTTCACATCCCCCTCGACCTGCTCATAAAACTCGTCATGTTGACGTCCTGGCACCTGCGTAGCATCCACCGCAGCACCCTCCGAGGCTGGCAGGCTTGAGGTGCTCTGGTTGTCCGTGACGTTGCTGCAATCATTGATATCCAGCTGGACTTGTTGCGAGCTCTGCCCGTTCAAGGGCACGACCGTTTCGGCCTGAACCAGGGAATAGACCATCGACATGACGACACACAGGCAGAAAGACGATAACCGACTCATGATGATCTCCGACACGGTCCACTGTGTTTGCGGGCCAGTGTTTGGCTGGGAAGTTCCTGGAACAACGCTCGATAACTGCTGGAAAACCGTCCCAAATGCCAGAACGACCAATCCATCGCCACTTGCGCGACCGTCGTTTCCCCGGCCGTTCGCCTGAGCAATTCGCGGCGCGCGCTGTTGAGCCGACGCAAGCGCAACCAATGCGTGGGTGTCATCCCGGTATACGCCTTGAACGCATGCTGCAACTGACGCAGCGAAACCCCGGCCACCTGAGACAGCTCCAGCAAATTGAGGGTTTCTTCCGGTGTATCGGCAGCCCATTCGGCGACGCGTTTCATGATCGTTCGCTCCTCCCCCCGGCGCTGCAAACCTGCGCGATCCAGGCACACACAGGCGTTATCGAGGATGTACAAACAGTCCTCCAACAGTTGCTGGGTCAACGCCTCTTTGCTCGGCGGATCCAGCGTCTGCGTCAGCCGCGTCAACGTCCCGCTCAACCAGCGGCTGAACAGTGCGTTCTGACCTGAATTGAGCGGCGACATGAACAAGCCTTCGAGCCGCGCCACGTCCAGGCCATGGCGCTGAACGAATTCCGGACCGAACACCACGGCGATTTCCTGGTAGTTCTCCGGGGTGATCCAGATGTTTCGGCTTTCACCGTTCAGCACGTACAGCGAGTTGTCGCTGCGATCGAAACAGAACGCCAGCGAGCCTTGCGGGGCGCTGAAATTCTGCTCGACACGGGTGTTCATCTGTTCTTCGTAAATCTCTACGCCTTGCAAGTCCAGATAGCGCACCCGCCCGGCGAAATGCCCCGGGGACATTTGCTGATAGTGCTGCACCCAACCTGGTGTGGCGCGGATTTGCTCGGCCACGTCGGCGGTGTTGAACGCTTGAACCTGCAACGGATTGCACGCTGTCATGGGGTGCCTCGCGCACTCTTTTGGTGCGCTTTGTGCTGTTTAAAGTGGATAGATGGAACGGCAAGGCTCACCCAAGATAGTCGTCAACGCGCCACAGGGGAAGTGTTCGGTGGATGAAGCCGCGTCCCTCCCCGGCGTTAATCAAACCAATAATGAGGTTTTTATGAATGCCCCTTTCGATCAGCTGTTCACGTGGCTGAAAGATCACAAGATTACCGAGGTCGAGTGTGTGGTCAGCGACTTGACCGGCATCGCTCGCGGCAAGATTGCACCCACCAACAAATTCCTGCATGAGCGAGGCATGCGCCTGCCGGAAAGTGTGCTGCTGCAAACGGTAACCGGGGACTTTGTTGACGACGACATCTACTACGACCTGCTCGACCCGGCCGACATCGACATGGTCTGCAAGCCCGTCGCCGATGCGGTTTACGTCATTCCATGGGCCATCGAACCCACCGCCATCGTGATCCATGACACGTTCGACAAGTTCGGCAATCCCATCGAACTGTCGCCGCGCAACGTGCTGAAGAAAGTGCTGCAGCTCTACACCGACAAAGGCTGGAAGCCGATTGTCGCGCCAGAAATGGAGTTCTACCTGACCCAGCGCTGCGAAGACCCGGACTTGCCGCTCAAGGCGCCGCTGGGACGCTCCGGTCGTGCGGAAAGCGGTCGTCAGTCGTTTTCCATCGACGCCGCCAACGAATTCGATCCACTGTTTGAAGACGTTTATGACTGGTGTGAACTCCAGGGCCTGGACCTCGACACGCTGATCCACGAAGACGGCCCGGCGCAGATGGAAATCAATTTCCGTCACGGCGACGCGCTGGATCTGGCGGACCAGATCACCGTGTTCAAACGCACCCTGCGCGAAGCGGCACTCAAGCACAACGTCACCGCGACCTTCATGGCCAAACCGATCGGCGACGAGCCCGGCAGTGCCATGCACTTGCACCAGAGCGTGGTGGACATTGCCACCGGCCAGCCGATTTTCGCCGATGCCGACGGGCAGATGAGCGAACTGTTCCTGCACCACATCGGCGGCTTGCAAAAGTACATTCCCAAAGTGCTGCCGATGTTCGCGCCCAACGTCAATTCGTTCCGCCGCTTCCTGCCTGACACCTCGGCGCCGGTCAACGTTGAATGGGGCGAAGAAAACCGCACCGTCGGCCTGCGCGTGCCGACCTCCAGCCCCGACGCCATGCGCGTGGAAAACCGCTTGCCGGGTGCCGATGCCAACCCTTATCTGGCGATTGCCGCGAGCCTGTTGTGCGGGTATCTGGGCATGGTCGAAAAGGTCGAACCGAGCGCCGCGGTGCAGGGCCGTGCCTACGAGCGGCGCAATCTGCGCCTGCCGATCACCATCGAGGACGCACTGACGCGCATGGAAGAGTGCGAAACCATCGAGCGCTATCTGGGGAGCAAATTCGTGCGCGGTTACGTCGCGGTCAAACGGGCCGAACACGAAAACTTCAAGCGCGTGATCAGCTCCTGGGAGCGTGAGTTTTTGCTACTCAGCGTCTAACCCCCCTGATGATCGTTCCCACGCTCCGCGTGGGAATGCCTCAAGGGACGCTCCGCGTTCCAATGGGACGCAGAGCGTCCCGGGCTGCATTCCCACGCAGAGCGTGGGAACGATCAAACGCCTGAAGAAATTCAATAACTAAAAGAGGTGTCGATATGCGTCTATTGAAATCCGTGGTTCCGGTCGCGCTGGCCTTGGCGTTCAGCGCCGGGGCGCAGGCTCAGCCGAGCGTCAGCGTCTACAACTGGACCGATTACATCGGTGAGACCACCCTCGCCGACTTCCAGGCAAAAACCGGGACCAAAGTGATCTACGACGTATTCGATTCCAACGAAACCCTGGAGGGCAAACTGCTCGCCGGCCGTACGGGTTATGACGTGGTGGTGCCCTCCAATCACTTCCTCGCACGCCAGGTGAAGGCCGGCGCGTTCCTCAAACTGGATCGCTCGCAACTGCCCAACTGGAAAAACCTCGACCCGAAGCTATTGGCCCTGCTGGAAAAGAACGATCCGGGTAATGAACATTCGGTGCCGTACCTGTGGGGCACCAACGGCATTGGCTACAACGTCGACAAGGTCAAGCAAGTGCTGGGCATCGATCGCATCGATTCCTGGGCGGTGTTTTTCGAGCCAGAGAACCTGAAGAAGCTCAGTCAGTGCGGCGTGTCGATGATGGATTCGGCCGATGAAGTGTTCCCGGCGGTCCTGAACTACATGGGCATGGACCCACGCAGCGAAAACCCCGAGGATTTTAAAAAGGCCGAAGCCAAACTGCTGACCATCCGGCCTTACATCACCTATTTCCATTCGTCCAAATACGTGTCGGACCTGGCCAATGGCGACATTTGCGTTGCGTTCGGCTATTCGGGCGATGTGTTCCAGGCGGCGAACCGAGCCAAGGAAGCGAAGAACGGCGTGAATATCGCCTACTCGATCCCCAAGGAAGGCAGTAACCTCTGGTTCGACCTGCTGGCGATTCCTGCCGACGCCAGCAACCCGAAAGAGGCTCACTCGTTCGTCAACAACCTGCTGGATCCGCAGGTAATCGCCAAGGTCAGCGCGTCGGTCGGTTACGCCAATCCAAACCCGGCGGCCAAGCAATACATGGACCCGGAGCTGGTCAATAATCCAGAGGTCTATCCTCCTCAGGAAGTGCTCGACAAACTCTACATCTCCACCACCCCGCCCCAGCCGATCATGCGTCTGATGACCCGCTCCTGGAGCAAAGTGAAGTCCAACCAATGAATCAGTACGACAACGAACACGCTCATTCCTATTACGCGGCATCGGCCAAGGGCATGACACCTTACCCCGCGCTGGGCTCGGATCTTGAGGCCGATGTCTTCGTGGTGGGCGGCGGCTTTACCGGGGTTAACACCGCGATCGAACTGGCGCAGCGCGGGCTCTCGGTGATTCTGCTGGAAGGCCGGCGGATCGGCTGGGGCGCCAGTGGGCGTAATGGCGGGCAGTTGATCCGCGGCATCGGCCATGACGTCAGCGGTTTCGCCCGATATGTCGGTCAGGACGGCGTGCGCTATTTGGAGCGTGCAGGCATCGAATCGGTGGAACTGGTGGGTAATCGCATCCGTGAGCATGGGATCGATTGCGACCTGCGCTGGGGCTTCTGCGAGCTGGCCAACACCCCGGCGCAGTTCGAGGCGTTCAAGGCTGAACTGCAAAACCTTGCCGAACTGGGTTACAGCCATGAAACCCGACTCGTCGGCCCCGGGCAGATCCGCCAGCAAGTGGTGGGCTCCGATGTTTATGCCGGCGGCCTGATCGACATGGGGTCGGGTCATTTGCATCCGCTGAAGCTGGTGCTTGGCGAAGCGCGCGTTGCCGAATCCCTCGGGGTGCGAATATTCGAACAAAGCCCGGTGCTGGAGTTGACCCATGGCAGCACCGTTCAGGTTCGTTGCGCGGGCGGCACGGTGCGCGCCGGTAGTCTGGTGCTGGCCTGCAACGCGCACCTGGAAGAACTCGAACCACGCCTGACTGGCAAGGTTTTACCGGCAGGCAGTTACATCATCGCCACCGAGCCTTTGGCGTCTGAGGTTGCCGCGCAATTGATCCCGCAGAACCTGGCGCTGTGCGACCAGAAAGTCGGCCTCGATTACTACCGGCTCTCGGCGGATCGACGCTTGTTGTTTGGCGGGGCCTGTCATTATTCCGGGCGCGATCCGGGGGATATCGGCGCTTATATGCGGCCAAAAATGCTCAAGGTCTTCCCACAGCTGGCGGACGTGCGCATTGACTATCAATGGGGCGGCATGATCGGCATCACCGCCAACCGCTTTCCCCAGGCCGGACGCTTGAGCCAGTACCCGAACGTGTTCTACGCCCAGGGTTACTCCGGTCATGGCCTGAACGTGACCCACTGGTGCGCACGATTGCTGGCCGAAGCGATTCATGCCGGGCATAGCCAGGGGCTGGACGTTTTCAGCGCCGTGCCGCACATGACCTTCCCCGGTGGAAAAGCCCTGCGCTCACCGCTGCTGGCCCTCGGCATGTTCTGGTATCGCCTGCGCGAATTGCTCGGCTGAAGGGGGTGCCATCGTGGATACTGGTTTACTCGCGAGGGCGACATGTCAGCCACTTATTGGTTGAATGTCAGGCCGTCTTCGCGAGCAAGCCCGCTCCCACAATTGACCGAGTTCTCTCAGAGGAATGCGGTCGAATGTGGGAGCGGGCTTGCTCGCGAAGAACGATGACGCGGTCGATCAGACTTTATGTCCCCGTCCTCTTGATCGGTCTTTTAATTTGCTCAATCGCAAGTCACTTCTATATTGAGGGAGTGCTCTGACTTTCCTGCCTCCTGGCGAGTGCGGCCTATGGCTACGACTGACCAACTGATCATCTGCGAGCACTGCGACTGCGTGTATGAAAAAGTCACGCTCGCCAAACATCAGAAAGCCCTGTGTACCTGCTGCGGCGGCGTGCTGCAGCGTTATAACGGACTGTCGGTGGAGCAGCGTCTGGCTTTGGCCTTCACGGCAACGGTGCTGTGGATTTTCGCCAACTTCTATCCCGTCATGAGCATCAGCCTCAAGGGCCTGAAAAACAGTGCGACGCTATGGGATTCGGTATTGGCGTTGAGCCAGGGGCCGATCACCTTTATTGCGCTGGTGGCGGCGATATCCATCATCATCGCGCCGCTTTTTCAACTGGTGTTGCTGATCTGGGTCCTGAGCTTCGCCCTCGTGCATCGGCGCTCGCCAGGCTTCAAGCTGTGCATGCGTTGGCTGGAAACCCTCAGGCCCTGGAGCATGCTCGAGGTTTGTCTGCTGGGGGCAATGGTGGCGGTGTTCAAACTGGCAGGTTTGCTCGATGTAATACCCGGCCTTGGCCTGTTTGCCCTGGCTATCCTCAGCCTGCTACTGATCCGCATCGCCGGGCGCGATGTCCGTGAATTGTGGGACACCCTATGAACAGGCCACCGCTCGCCAGCGAACTCAACCTGTGCCTGTGCCATAGCTGCGGCCTGGCCTGCGACATAACGGATAACCCTCACGAATGCCCACGCTGCGGCGCGCCGTTGCATGCCCGTAAAACCAACTCACTGACCCGCACATGGGCCTATTTGCTGACCTCGCTGGTGTTTTATATCCCGGCCAATCTGCTGCCGGTGATGAACACCAGTCTGTTCGGCAACGGCTCCGACAGCACCATCATGAGCGGTGTGCTGGAGTTCTGGGCACACGGTGCGTGGGACATTGCCCTGATTATTTTCATCGCCAGCATCGCGGTGCCAGGCATCAAGTTCGTTGCCCTCTCCCTGCTGCTGATCACTGTGCAACGCGGCAGCCTTTGGGCGCGCAAGGAGCGCTCGAAGCTTTACCGTTTCGTCGAGCTGATCGGCTACTGGTCGATGCTCGATGTGATTGTTGTCGCACTGGTCGCCGCACTGGTGAAATTCCAGGCCCTGGGCGATATTCAACCGCGCCTGGGTATTCTGTTTTTTGGTCTGGTGGTGGTATTCACCATGCTGTCTGCCATGAGTTTCGATCCGCGGCTGATCTGGGATGAAAAGCGGGATAACGAGCGGCATAACCCACCCAACGAGGAGGTCATGGATGAAGTCGCAAGCCACTGATGGGCCGCAAGACCCCGGCCAGGCCAGTATCAAGACCCGTCGCTTCAGCGTTTCGCTGGTGTGGATTGTGCCGATCGTTGCGGTGCTGGTGGGGATCTCCCTGGTGATACACAGCATGATGCAGGAAGGCCCGACCATCACCGTCACGTTCAAGACCGGTAGCGGTCTTACGGCCAACAAGACCGAGGTCAAATACCGCAACGTGGTCATCGGCCATGTCTCTGAAGTGAAGCTGAGCAACGATCAGAAAAGCGTTAACGCCACGATCAAACTCGACAAACAGGCTGAAAACTTCACCCGCGAAGATTCGCAATTCTGGGTCGTGCGACCGCGCATTGGTGCCGGCGGCGTCTCGGGCATCGATACCCTGCTGTCAGGCGATTACATCGGCGCCGACATCGGCGAGGCCAATGCCCGTTCCAAACACTTCATTGGTCTGGAAAACCCGCCGCCCATTACCTATGGCGAGCCGGGCAAGCGCTTCATGCTGCACACCCAGGACCTGGGCTCGCTGGACATCGGCTCCCCCGTCTATTACCGCAAGATTCCAGTCGGGCAAGTGGTGGCGTATGCGCTGAATGCCGACGGCAAAGGGGTGAACATCGAAATTTTCGTGCATTCGCCCAATGACGTCTTCGTCACGCAGAACACCCGGTTCTGGAACGCCAGTGGTATCGATGTGAGCGTGGGTGCCAATGGTTTTGCGGTGAATACCGAATCCCTGTCTTCGTTGTTGGTGGGCGGCATCGCGTTTCGCGCACCGGAATACAGCCCCAATGATCAGCCGGCCAGCGAGAATAAAGCCTTCGACCTGTTCGAAGACCAACAAACCGCCCTCGCGCCCCCCTTTGGCAAGGGGCAGTTCCTGAGTTTGCGCTTCGATCAGGCCTTGCGCGGGCTGAAGATCGACGCGCCGGTGGAGTTCCTCGGCATCGAATTTGGCAGAGTCGTCTCGGTCAATCTGGATTTCGACGCGAAAAAGCGCAGCTTCCCGGTCAATGTCGGCATCGTGATCTACCCGCAACGCCTCGGTCAGGCTCATACCAAAATGCTCGAGGCCTTGAAGCATGACCCTAATGACGAAGCCGCTGGTGTGCGGCTGATGGGCAGCTTCATCGAAAACGGCCTGCGAGCCCAGGCCCGTAGCGGCAACCTGTTGACCGGTCAGCTCTACATCGCGCTCGACTTCTACCCCGACGCAGAGAAAGTCGTGTTCGATCCAACCGCCCGCCCCGTCACCATCCCCACCATTCCTGGCAGCCTCGAGCAGTTGCAGGAAAAACTGGAAAACATGGTCAACAAGATCAACCAGCTACCGATCGACCGCATTGCCGGCAATCTCGACAGCAACCTCGTCGAACTGCGCAAGGGCCTCGTACAGTTCAACGCCAGGACCCTGCCCGGCGTGCAGACCACCTTGGGGGACGTCAGCAAGGCCTTGCAATCGGCCAGCTCGACCTTGGCCGAGGATTCGCCGCAACGGGAGCAGTTGACCCAGACCCTGGACGAACTCGGGCGCATGTCACGCTCCTTGCGTGAACTCTCGGATTACCTGGGCCGGCATCCGGAATCACTGATTCGCGGTCGTCCCGACAACGCCGCACCGATGGATATGAAGGCGCCACCGCGCAACTGACCACAGGAGCAATACCCATGGCTTTCCCGCTGAAGATCTCGCTGGTCACTGCGCTGTTGCTGCTCACCGCTTGCCGCAGCGATCCGATTCAGTTCCATACCCTGACCCCGACCCAACTGAGCGGCGCAAGCGGCGGCGCGGAGATTCAGATCGAAGGCATCACGGTGCCGCCCCAGGTCGATCGGCCGCAGATTGTCATTCGCCAAGGTAACAGTGGCCTGGCGATCCTCGAAACCGAATGGTGGGCGGCGAGTCTGGTGGATGAATTGCGCAGCGCCCTGGTCGATCAACTGGTCACCAACAATCTGCAACGCAGAGTGTCGTTGCGACTGGACGTGCAGCGCTTCGATTCGATCCCCGGCCAATACGCGTTGATCGACGTCAAATGGCGCCTGCGCAATCTCGGCCCCGGCGATGCTGCGCTGATCACCTGTCGCAGCACGTTGCAGACCCCCGCTGGCCCGAGCATTGATGAGCTGGTGGTCGCCCATCAGAACAATGTGAAGCGGTTAGCTGCCGCCATCAGTCAGGCTGCAATCGGATCTTCACGGGGCTGTCCGTCGGTCAAGTAGCAAGTGCGCGGTTTTCCCTCGGTGGCAAAGCACGTAGGATGCCGCCCAACCACCGAGGCTGACCGATGTCCCATACAGGTACCCTTCAGGGTTCAAGCGTAAGAATCCTGATTTATCTTCTGTTCGCGATCCAGCTCATCTCCATGGGCGCGATGGAAATGAGCGGGCCGTTCTGGCCCGTCCATCTGCGTGGGCTGACGTCGTCGGAGTCGGTGTTCAGCTTCGCCAGTATCGCCGTCTACGTCGGGCCGATGCTGGGGATTATTCTGACCAGCGCATTCTGGGGCCGTATCGGCGACCGGTATGGCCACAAGTTGATGATGATCCGCGCCCTGGCCGGTTTGTCATTGACCCAGCTTGGGCTGGCCCTCTGCAGCGATATCTGGGTGATCCTGCTCCTGCGCTTCTTGCAGGGCGCGTTCGCCGGGTACATCGCCCCGGCCCAGGCCTACGGCGTCAGCATTGAAGCGCCTTCACGCCGGGCGCGGCTGTTTGCAATCCTGCAAATATCCACCAACGTCGGTTCATTGCTCGGTGCCGTGGTCGGCGGGCTGATCCTCGATTACGCGACCTTCTTCTGGATCAACATCATTGCCTCGGCCCTCTGTGCGATCTGCACCGTGGTGGCGGCCGTGACCTTGCCGGATGTGCCGCCGGTGAAGAAAGCACCGGTGGTGGATGGCACTGCACCGGTCAAGCGTTCACGTAGTGTGTGGCAAGGCTCGCCACTGCTGTCGTTGCTGGGCGTGATGGGGATTTTGTTGCTGGCGCGAATGCTGCCCCAGACTTCGTTCTCGCTGTATGTCAGCTCGGTGTTCGAGGTCCGCAATTCGGTGGTCGGCCTGTGCTATGGCTTACTGGCCTTGGGTTTCATCATCTCGGCGGCGCCGTGGTCGCGCTACTTCGAGCACCGTAGCCAGCAGGACACCCTGCACCGCATCACCTGCATTGTTATCGGTTGCATCGGCCTGACCGCCGTGGCCGGCATCACCCGCAACCCGGCGGTGTTTGTCATTGCCTACTTCGTGTGGGGAGTGCTGCTGGGGGCGACGACGCCGGTGCTGATGGCACTGATCTCGAAAACCGCCGACAGCTCACAGCAGGGTTACGTGCTGGGGATTGCCCAAAGTACCGCGCAATTCGCCTCCATCGCGGGTATCTCGGCCGGTGGTTTGCTCAGCCAGGTCTATGGTTTGCAATACACCTACCTGTTTGTTTGCCTGGCCTACGTAGTCGCGCTGATTCCGATTGTCGCCTTGCGCTATTGGCCAGTGGTGATGCAACCGAGCCAGGTCCCTCCCGGCGATTGATCCTGAAGGCGCCTCTTGCGCCGCAGGGTCACAGTCAACTAGCATTGGGAATACTTCTCAATCGCTAAAAATTATCATCCATGAGCGATACCCTGCCCGCGACTCACAACAATCACCTGCGCATGATCGAGGCCCTGTACAGCGGCCATCATGGCTGGCTGTATGCCACGCTGCGCAAAAAACTGGGCAACGCCATGGATGCGGCCGATCTTGCACAGGACACCTTTACTCGCATACTCGCTTCCCGGGTCGCGGTCATTGAGCAGCCTCGGGCTTACCTGAGCTGTGTGGCCAAGGGCATTCTGGTCAATTGGTATCAGCGCAAGGCGCTCGAACGCGCCTACCTGGATGCCTTGGCGTTGCTGCCCGCGCCCGAAGCGCCCTCCCCCGAACTGCGCTTCATGGTGCTGGAAACCCTGCACGAAATCGACGCGATGCTCGATTCCCTGCCGCCGCTGGTGAAGCGTACATTCTTGCTATCGCAGATTGGCGGGCTGAAATACGAGGACATCGCCGCGCAACTGGGCGTCTCGCTGATTACCGTCAAGCGCTACATGAAGCAGGCTTTCGTGCAATGCCTGATGCTGGTGGAATGAATGTCGACTCGCCACAGTGACGCGCAAATCGATCCGCGAATTCTCGAAGAAGCCGCCGAATGGCTGATGCGCCTGAGCGAAAGCGACTTCAACGAAACCCAGCGTGCCGAGTGGGAATGCTGGCGTGTCAGCAGCCCCGAGCGTCATCGCGCCTGGGCTCGTGCGCAATTGCTGCAAAGCAAGCTCGGCGGGCTGCCGCCGTCACTGGCGATGTCGGCGCTGGATCGCCCAAGCAATCCTGAGCGACGCACCGCACTGGCAAAACTGGCGACTATCCTCGCGGTACTGCCCACCGGCTGGGGCAGTTGGAAACTGCTGGAATCGCAACAATGGACGGCCGACTATCGGACTGCCGTGGGCCAACGTCGTGAAATAACCCTGGCCGACGGTTCGCACATCACCTTGAATACCGACACCGCCATCGATGTGCTGTTCGACGCTAACCAGCGACTGATCAACTTGCGCGAAGGTGAAATTCTGGTGCAGACCGTGCCGGATGTATTGCCCCAGGCCAGACCTTTTCTGGTCAGCACCCGTCAGGGGCGCATGCAGGCCTTGGGCACACGGTTTACCGTTCGCCAATGGCAGACCCGCACCCACCTTGCCGTGCTGGACGGCGCGGTCAGAGTCGAGTTGCCCCGTGACAGTCACGTCGCCCCATTGATCGTCAATGCCGGGCAACGCACCGATTTTTCCGCGCAAGCCTTTGGCCGGTTGAACCCGGTGGACAGCGCCGTCAGCGCCTGGGCTCAAGGCATGTTGATGGCTGACAACGTACGTCTGGCCGACTTCCTCGCCGAACTGGCGCGCTATCGCAAAGGCTTCGTACGCTGCGACCCGGCCATTGCCGATCTGCGCATTTCCGGCGCCTTCCCCATCAGCGACACACAACGCACCTTGAACATGCTCGTGCAGACGTACCCAGTAATCGCCACCGGGCATTTAAGCGGCTATTGGGTCACGCTTTCTCCCGCCTGAGCTCGCAAAAAAATATTGCGGTGCAGGTGATACTTTTTTTGATCTCGACTGGCTAGGGAAGGAAGAACTTCTCAACCTCGTCGAAAGGGTCATCACTCCATGTTCGTTGCACGCCCTCAGTGTTCGGATCGCTCGTTGAAACTGGCTGTCCGTAGCGCGTTGCTAAGCCTTGCCCTGACCGGTGCCGTCAGCCCGACTGCCTCGGCCGCCGCGCCGGTACAGCTGGATGCCGCAGCTACCCGCGCCTACAACATCGCGCCGGGGCCATTGGGTGCAACGTTGTCGAGATTTGCCGTGGACGCCGGCATTGCCCTGTCATTTCAGCCCTCGATGACCGAAGGCCTGACCAGCCCGGGCCTGTCGGGCACATACTCGACGCAGGAAGCGCTGAGCCGATTGCTGGCCGGCAGTGGCCTGGAAATCGTCTCGCGCAATGACGGCAGCTATACCCTGGCACCGCGTCCGGCCGACAGTGCAGGCGGTTTGACCCTTGACGAAACCACGGTCAACGGCATCGACGCTCGCACCAATAGCCTGCCGCCAGCTTATCCAGGCGGTCAGGTCGCCCGCGGTGGGCGCCTCGGCATGCTGGGCAACAAAGATGTAATGGACGCGCCCTTCAGCGTCAGCAACTACACCTCGGCACTGATGAAGGATCAGCAGGCGGTCACCGTGGCCGATGTGCTGGAGCGCGACTCCTCGGTGCGCTCCACGGGCCAGACCGGTGGTATCGTCGATTCCTTCTTCATCCGCGGCTTCCCGGTGGGTGAAGGCAACCTCGGTGAGTTGGCGTTCGACGGCGTGTACGGCGTGGCCCCCAACTATCGGGTGTTCACCGAGTACGCCGAACGCATCGAAGTGATCAAAGGCCCTGGCGCCCTGCTCTACGGCATGTCACCCAACAGCGGCGTCGGTGGCGTGATCAACGTGGTGCCCAAGCGCTCTCTCGATGAAGACCTGACCCGGTTCACCGCCAGTTACGCCATGAACTCGCAGATCGGCGGGCACATCGACGTCAGTCGGCGCTTCGGTGAGGAACGCCAGTTCGGCGTGCGCATCAACGGCAGTACCCAGCAAGGCGACACCGCCATCGACGATCAATCCCGTGACGTCGATATCGGTTCGATCTCGCTGGATTATCAGAGTGACCGCCTGCGCACCACCCTGGACCTGATCAGCCAGAAGGAACAATTCGACGCCGCGTCACGACCGTTCCTCGTTGCTTCCGGCGTGGAGATTCCGTCCGCA
This sequence comes from Pseudomonas sp. NPDC089918, assembly GCF_050280605.1. Lineage (NCBI taxonomy): Bacteria > Pseudomonadati > Pseudomonadota > Gammaproteobacteria > Pseudomonadales > Pseudomonadaceae > Pseudomonas > Pseudomonas sp. NPDC089918. The sequence continues at coordinate 65,655 of NZ_JBNNVP010000012.1, forward strand.
GCCAATGGCCGTACTAACGTCAGCCAGGACTGGGGTTGGTCTGAAACCCGTGACAAATCCGCCTTGCTCGGCGCCGAGTACGACCTCAACGACGCCCTGACCGTGTTCGCCCACGCCGGCGGCGGCAAATCGGATGTCGCGCGAATGTCCGACCAGACCCCGACCATCCTCAACAGCGCTGGCGATACGCGCTCGGTTCCCGGCTATTACAAATTCGAAGTCGAGCGCTACACCGTCGATGCCGGTGCCCGCGTGCGCTTCGACACCGGCCCGATCAGCCACAGCACCACCGTGCAAGTCACCCGTTACCGCGACGAGCTGTCCCGGGGCATCAACTCCGGGCCGGCGGTTCTGTCGAACATGTATCACCCGGTTGACCGTCCGAAGCCGTCGATTGCCAGCCCCGATGCGCTGAAAGTCTCCGAGACCGAGCTGTCCGGCGTGGCCCTGGCCGACACCCTGTCGATGATGGACGAACGTTTGCAGGTCACCCTCGGCCTGCGCAAGCAGAATATCCAGTCCGATAACTACAACACCGCCGGCGTGGTCACCACCTCGTACGATGAAAGCGAAACCACGCCGCTGTTCGGGGTGGTGGTCAAACCCTGGGATCACGTTTCGTTCTACTACAACTACATCGAAGGCTTGAGCAAAGGCGACATTGCGCCTGCCACGGCCTCGAACTCGGGCGAAATCTTCGCGCCTTACATCTCCCGCCAACAGGAAGTCGGGGTCAAGGTCGACTACGGCACCTTCACTTCTACACTCGCCCTGTTCCAGATCAAGAAGCCCAGCGGCGAACTGGCCAACGGCGTGTTCTCGGTGCAAGGCGAGCAACGCAACCGTGGCGTCGAGTTGAACGTGTTCGGTGAAATCGCCCAGGGCACGCGCCTGCTCGGTGGCGTGACCCTGCTCGACGCCGAACTGACCAAAACCGGCACCGCCGCCAATCGCGGCAATAAACCGGTGGGTGTGCCCGAGGTTCAGGCCAACCTCTGGGCCGAATGGGACACCCCGTGGGTCGAGGGTTTGACGCTGACCAGCGGCGCGATCTACACCGGCAGCCAATACGTGAACCAGGCCAACACCCAGGAACTCGACCCATGGACTCGCTTCGATGTTGGCGCGCGTTACGCCACCCGCATCGCGGAACGCCCGACCACGTTCCGGGCGACGGTGCAGAACGTGTTCGATCGTGAGTACTGGTCCGGTGTCGCGTCTTACGGCGCTTTCTCCCAAGGTTCGCCGCGCACCCTGCAACTGTCGGCCACCGTCGATTTCTGAAAACGTCCAGTCCGGGCAGTGGCCTGAGCCGCTGCTGGGGCTGACCCTGTAAAGGCTTCAACCATGGCATCTGTTTATCGACACAGCCACGCCTTCGTTGCCCTGCTATTGGCAGGACTGCTGGGCGTGGCGTTGATTTTTTCACTGGCGCCGCGCAATGCGGTCGCCGCCGCTCAAGACCCTGCAGCAGTCACGGTGACTGACTTGTTGGGCCGCGAGGTCAAGGTGCACCTGCCGGTCAGACGGGTGATTCTCGGCGAAGGTCGACAGCTGTACCTGGTCGCCGCGCTGGATACGCAGAATCCGATCGAGCGCATCGTCGGTTGGCGCAAAGACTTGATCCAGTCCGATCCGGACACCTACGGCGCCTACCTGCGCAAATTCCCCGACATCGCAAAGATCCCCACCTTCGGCGGCTTTGAAGACGGCACGTTCGACATCGAGCAAGCGATCTCGCAGCAGCCCGACGTGATCATCCTCAACATCGAAGCCCAACATGCCACTGAAGATGCTCGCTACATCGAGAAACTCGACGCCTTGGGCATTCCGGTGGTCTATGTCGATTTTCGCAACAACCCGATGGACAACACCGAACCGACCATGCGCCTGTTCGGCAAGCTGTTCGGCAAGGAAGCGCGTGCCGAGGCGTTCATCGATTTTCGCAACCAGCAGATCCGCCGCGTCACCGACGTCATCAAGGCCAGTCAAGCGCCGCGCCCGAACGTGTTCATCGAGCGTATCGGCGGTTACACCGACGACTGTTGCCTGAGTTTCGGCAATGAGAACTTCGGTCGTTTCGTCGAGATGGCCGGCGGCAACAACATCGCCAAAGACATCATTCCGGGCACCTTCGGCCAGTTGAACCCTGAGCAGGTGATCGTCGCCAACCCGGATCACGTGGTCGTGACCAGTGCCAACTGGGAAGCCTTCGCGCCCAGTGGGCGTTGGGTCGGCGTCGGCCCGGGCGCCGACCTCACAGAGGCCCGACGCAAACTGGCCTGGTACACCCAGCGCCCGGCATATGCCGGGATCAAGGCTCAGGACACTCAGGCGTTTCATGCGATCTGGCACCAGTTCTACAACAGCCCTTACCAATTCGTGGCCATCCAGCAACTCGCCAAATGGTTTCACCCGACACTGTTTGCCGACCTCGATCCCGACGCCTCATTTCGCGAACTGCATGAACGATTCCTGCCGGTACCGTACGAGTCGGGTTACTTCGTCAGCCTGAAGGAGAGCCGCCAATGAGTTCTCTGGGTGAAGTACAGATCGTCCAGCGCGATACCTACCGCCAATTGGTGCTGCGCAAACGGCTGATCCTCGCGGCGTTGGTGGTGTTGCTGGTGTGCAGCGTGTTGCTGGATCTGGCCCTGGGCCCCGCCAGTTACAGCTTGAGCGAAGTGCTCAATGCGCTGTTTTCACCGGACACCGCATCGGCGCAAGTGCGGGTGGTGATGTGGGAAATCCGTCTGCCGGTGGCGCTGATGGCGGTGGCGGTCGGCGCGGCGTTGTCGCTGGCCGGCGCGCAGATGCAGACCATCCTCAACAACCCCCTCGCCAGTCCTTTCACCTTGGGCATTTCCGCCGCCGCCAGTTTCGGCGCGGCCATGGGCCTGGCCTTCGGCGTGGCGCTGTTCCCGTTGGCGGCGCAGTACATGGTGCCGGTGAATGCCTTCATCATGGCGATGCTTTCCGCACTGCTGATCCATTTCCTGAGCATGCGCCGTGGCGTGACGGCGGAAACCATCGTGCTGCTCGGCATTGCGCTGGTGTTCACCTTTAATGCGCTGCTGGCGCTGGTGCAATTCTTCGCCACCGAACAAGCGGTCGCGGCGGTGGTGTTCTGGACCATGGGCAGCCTGACCAAAGCCACCTGGCCAAAACTCGGGGTGATCTGCCTGGTAATCCTGATCACCCTGCCGATTTTCGCCAAACGCGCCTGGGCTTTGACCGCCCTGCGCCTGGGCGATGACAAGGCCGCGAGTTTTGGGATCAACGTGCGCAGCCTGCGCTTTCAGACGTTGATCATGGTCAGCCTGCTCGCCTCGTTTCCGGTGGCGTTTGTTGGCACCATCGGCTTTATCGGGCTGGTCGGGCCGCACATCGCACGGATGCTGATCGGCGAAGATCAACGGTTCTTTTTACCCGCCTCGCTGTTGACCGGCTCGCTGATCCTGTCCGCCAGTTCGGTCGTCAGTAAAACCCTGATCCCGGGCGCGATATTTCCCATTGGCGTGGTCACCTCGCTGATCGGCGTGCCGTTCTTCATATCTCTGATTCTCAGCGGGAAGAAAAACTCATGGTGAAGATCCAGCTTGAGAACCTTGGCGCCCGCTACGGCCAGCGCGAGATCATTTGCGGCGTGACCACCGCGACCTTCACCGGTGGCCAGGTGGTCGCCGTGGTCGGGCCGAACGCGGCGGGCAAGTCGACCCTGTTCAAGCGCATGGCCGGGCTGATCGACGGGCCAGGACAAGTCATTCTGCAAGACTCGAAAAAAGGCTCACGAGGCATCAGCTACATGCCTCAAGGCCTGAATGCCAGCGCCCGTCTGACGGTTTACGAGTCGGTGCTGCTGGCGCGCAAACAACTGACCCCAGGCTGGGTCGTGCACGACGACGAGTTGAGACGGGTGGACGATATCCTCGGCGCACTGGGGATCACCGAGCTGTCTTTTCGTAACCTCGGCGAACTCAGCGGCGGCCAGCAACAGCTGGTTTCGATTGCACAAACCCTGGTGCGCGAGCCGGAAATCCTGCTGATGGACGAACCGACCAGCGCCCTCGACATGCATCGGCAGGTGCAAGTGCTGAACTTCATGCGGGCACTGGCGCGCAAACGCGAGGTGATTGTGTTCATCGCGATCCACGACCTGAATCAGGCCCTGCGCTTTGCCGATCAGGTGCTGGTCATCGCCAACGGCACCAGCCACGGCAGCGGGCCCAGCGATGAAGTGATCACTGAGCAGATGCTGCGCGAGGTCTACAAGGTCAAAGCACGGATCGAGAAATGCAGCCGTGCCCAAAGCCACATTCTGATCGACGATATCGTCTGAAACCCGCCGTCAAAGGTCGAAGCGATCCACTGCCCGACGGCGTTCATTGTCGTCGCGCACATCATAATTGGCCGTGGTCTGGATGTTGCTGTGGTGGGCCAGTTTCTGCGCGATCGACAGGTCGTGCTCTTCAATCACTCGGGTGATGAACGACCGCCTAAAATCGTGCGGCATGATTTTCACCCCGACTTGCGCACCGCGTTGCCGGGCAATGTAGTAGATCGCATGCTTGGTGATGCGCTCGCGGGTAATGTGGCTGCCACGGCGGATGCGGTTGAACAGGAACGGATCATCCGTCTCGCCCTCCTTTAACTGCGAACGCCGCAACTCCAGCCACGCATCCAGTTTGGCAAAGGCCCAGGCTGGCGCGTACTTGATCAACTGTTTGTTGCCCTTGGCGGTGACGCACAGGCTGCGCTCGGTGAAATCCACCTGGGCCAGGTCCAGATTCACCGATTCCGATTTGCGCATCCCGGAACCGTACAGAATCCCGATGATTGCCGCATCCCGCAGCCCTTGTGGCCGAGGATCGGCGGCGCAGACCTCCATCAAGTCGCGAATCAAGGTGCGCTTGAGGTTGCGCCCCTGGGACAGTCGCGTGCCGGCAATACCTTTGACCGAACGCATTTTCAGCAGATGCTCCTGACTGATCAGGCTCATGCGCCACGCTTCGTTCATCACCCCGCGCACCGCATTAACGTAGAGCGACGAGGTATTGGGCGCGTAGCCGTCTTCGCGCAAGGTCGCCACCAGTGCAACGACATCCTCGGGTTGCAGTTGATGCCAGGGAATCTCTTCGATGTTCATGTCTTCGAAGTCCAGACGGTCGGCGGCGTCCTGCAATACATAACGCATGGTCAACTGGCTGGACGGTGCCAGACGTGCCAGGTACAGGGTTAACGGGTTGGCTTTGGAAATGCTGGATTCTGTAGCAGGTAAGTCAATCAATGAAACGGCCTTGAAATGAATAAAGTTCAACAAAACAACTGAACAATGAAATTTACTTGAGATAAAAACGAGGGACTTCTGTCGGGCTATTACCTGCATTCGACCAGCCCGAGGGGCCGTCACGCTGCCGGTCATGGCCGGAAAAGTCAATTGATGGCTTCTTGGCTTATCACCAATGCCAAACGTCTGCTTGACTGGATACCAACGGTTGCGATGAGCGAGACCAATTGTGCTAGCCGGCACCGCTTCAGCCCTGGCCTGGCGCCTGAAACGCCCCGACGTGGCGTTATACAACACGATAGGCGAATTGAAATATGGCCTCGCCTATCCTGATTCAGTGAAGCAGCGGGTCGACCCGGACAAGGTGCAACAGTGGATGCGCGAAGCCCGCCAGAGTGGTTCGGTCGGCGTGGTGATGCGGGTCAAGGGCGATGGCGAGCTGCAAGAAATCGAACGACTGCCCAAGGATGGCAAACGTTATGAACAAGGCAACCTGGTGATTCTGATCTTTCCTCAGGGGGCGTCATGAGCCTGCTGCTCGTATTGGCTGCCTGCCTGCTGACCTGCCTGGGCCAAATCGCCCAGAAGTACGCCGTGGAAAGTTGGCGCGGCAAGACGTCGGGCTGGGGCGAGAAACTACGCTCGCCGTGGCTGTGGCTGGCGCTCGCCTCTTTGGGCTTGGGCTTGCTGGTCTGGCTGCTGGTGCTGCAGCGCCTCGAAGTCGGCGTCGCCTATCCCATGCTCAGCCTGAATTTTGTGTTGATCACCCTGGTCGCCCGCTTCGTCTTTCACGAAACCATCGACCGCCGTCACTGGCTGGGCGTGGCGCTGGTAATCGCTGGCGTGGCGCTGCTGGGGCAACACGCATGAGCCTGCGTCGCGGACTCGCCTTCGCTCTGGGCAGCGTGCTGCTGGGCAGCGTCGCACAGTTGGGCATGCGCTGGAGCATGACCCGTTTGCCCCATCCCGAACAATTGGTACCCGCCCTGAGCAACGGCAGCGTCGATGTGTTCGCCGTGGCCGTCGTGCTGGCCGCCATCCTTGCCTATGCCGTGTCGATGTTCACCTGGCTCGCCGCCCTGCGGGATTTGCCCCTGGGGCGGGCGTATTCACTGCTGAGCATCAGCTACGCGCTGGTGTACGTGCTGGCCGCCAGCCTGCCGCTGTTCAACGAATCCTTCAGCCTTTCGAAAACCCTCGGGGTGGCGTTGGTCATCCTCGGTGTCATCACCATCAACTCTCGACCTGCTCACGCGCCCACAATCAGGAGAGCTCCATGAAAATCAGCGTATTTGGTAGCGGTTATGTCGGCCTGGTGCAAGCTGCCGTCCTGGCTGAAGTCGGCCACGACGTGGTGTGCATGGACATTGACGAGAAAAAAGTCGCGCTGCTGCAACAAGGCCACGTCAGCATCTTCGAACCGGGGCTGGCCAGTCTGGTGCGCGAAAGCCTGGAAGCCAAACGTTTGCAGTTCACCACCGACGAAAAATTCGCGGTGCAACATGGCCAGGTGCTGTTCATCGCCGTCGGCACGCCATCCCGGGACGATGGTTCGGCAGACCTGCGCTATGTGCTGTCGGTGGGTGAAGCGGTGGCGCGTCACCGTGAACAACCGGTGATTCTGGTGGAGAAATCCACGGTGCCGGTGGGTACGGGCGATACGCTGCACGCGCATATCGAAAAGTGCCTGCTCAAGGTCGGTCGGCTGCTGCAGTTCGATATCGTCTCCAACCCCGAGTTTCTCAAGGAAGGGTCGGCCGTGGCCGATTGCCGGCGCCCGGACCGCATCGTCATCGGCTGTGAACGCGATGACGTGCGCGATGTGATGCGCGATCTCTACGCCCCATTCAATCGCAACCATGACCGCATCATGTTCATGGACCTGCGCAGCGCCGAGCTGACCAAATACGCCGCCAACTGCATGCTGGCGACCAAGATCAGCTTCATCAACCAGATCGCCGAACTGGCCGAACACCTGGGCGCCGACATCGAATCGGTGCGGCTGGGCATCGGCGCCGATTCACGCATCGGTTATCACTTCATCTATCCCGGCTGCGGTTACGGTGGCTCGTGTTTTCCCAAGGACATGCGCGCGCTGATTCACAGTGCCGAAGCGGCCCATTGCTCCAGCGACCTGCTGCAAGCAGTGGAAGCCATCAACCAGCGGCAGAAACACAAACTGTTCGAACGCATCAACGCCTTCTACAAGGGCGACTTGCGCGGCAGAACCTTCGCCGTGTGGGGCCTGGCCTTCAAGCCCAACACCGACGACATGCGCGATGCGCCGAGCCGGGTACTGCTGGAGTCGCTGTGGGCTGCCGGGGCCTATGTGCGGGCGTTCGACCCGGAGGCCATGCAGGAAACCCAACACCTTTACCCTGACGAATCGAAGCTGATGCTCATGGGTACGCCAGAATCGGTGCTCGCGGGTGCCGACGCACTGATCATCTGCACCGAATGGCAGCAGTTCAAGGCACCCGACTTCGATCTGATCCAGCAACGGCTTAGCGCTCCGGTGATCTTCGACGGCCGCAACCTGTACGACGCCGAACGCCTGGCCCGCAGTGGCTTCCTGTACTTCCCGATGGGCCGTGGCGAATCGCGTAACCTGCCGATTCCCCATCAGCAATGGCCAGCGGCCTCGGTCGTGGCGTGACGCGCCCATCTTCCAGCCCCCCTTTGTAGGAGCTGCCGAAGGCTGCGATTTTCTGACGGCTTTGAAGTTGCTGAAGATCAAGATCAAAGGATCGCAGCCTGCGGCAGCTCCTACATGAACTCGGTGTACGCAATCTTGTCCTTGGGGCTGGCCGCTAGTTGCTGTTAACGGCACTGGAAGACGAGAACTCCACGGTCTGACTTTGACTACGTTTCACGACTTGCCCTGGAATGAATCGTTTTATCGGCAACTCGGTTTTGAAACTTTGAGCCGGGCTGAAATCGGCCCACGTTTAACGGCGGTGTTGAACAATGAAAGCAACCACGGTTTGCCTGGGGAGCGACGCTGTGCGATGCGCTTGACGCTGCGTTTGCGTCAAAACGACGCCTTCAAATCCACACCCAACGCCTGGGCAAACGCCTTTACCAGCGGACTACGCACAGTGTTGTGACGCAGGATCAAATTGAACGGCGTGACGATGTTGATCAGGTCCGGCCGCACCGCCCGAAACTGTCCCTGAGCCACCAGGGTTGCCGCGTAATGCTCGGGCAGAAAGCCGACGAAACGGCCGGTCTTGACCAGCAGCGCTACGGCTTCGACCTGAGTCGCCGAGGCAGAAAAGCTGTCGTAGCGGGCAAAATTCAGTTTGTCTCGATGGATCGCGTAACGGTGGTTGATGCACTCGTAATCCTGCAGCACATTGCTGCCCATCTCCGCCTCCGGCACTGAGAACAGCGGATGGCCGACAGCGCAATACACGTACGAGCGTTCTTCATAAAGCGGGAAGTAATCGAACTCCTCTCTTTTCTGATAAACCGGCACGATCCCGGCCACTAACCGCCCCTCGACGACGCCTCTTTCCACCTCATCTAACTGAGACGCCTGAAGTTGAAACCTTACTTTCGGCGACTCTTCATTTATTTTCCTTAGCGCCGCAACTAACGGTGAATTATCGTCGGTAATCGTATTATCAATAACACCCACCCCAAGGTCGCCAATAAGTTCATTCTGCGCCGAACTAAGCCGGTCACGAAAGTTATCGACGGAGGCAAACAAATCGATCGACGCCTGGTACACCAGACGCCCTTCTTCGGTCAGGTGAAAACCTTCCCGCCCTCGGGTACACAGGCGCATGCCGATACGAATCTCGAGGTCGGATATCTGTTTGCTGATGGCCGCCAGGCCCACATTCAGCTCATTCTGCGCCGCACTGAAGCCACCGGCCTCGACCACAGCCTTGAATACTTTGAGCAGTTTGAAGTCCAGACCGCTGAGGGCCAGCGGTGCCCGATGTAGCGTTTTTGGCGGCGGGTTTCCGGAATTGGAAAGTGGGGTTTCCATAATGCTTATTTACCTCTGGCGCCCTATTCAACAATCTGTGTCCAACAACAAAAACAGTGCTGGCTAATAATAATGAACACAGAAAACAAAGCTTGGCAACCGTTAATAAATCCCGCAGATCAGTGCCAACTCACTGATTTCGAACTATTAAAAGCTGACATTTCGATCAGCTCTCGCCATTTAGCAACTGCGCTTTTCCCCTGCCCTTGAATTTGATTGAGCCGAACCACGCCCGAATGATTTTCGGCGGGTGTTTCAGGCTCGGCATACCGATTTCAATTCGCTTTACGATGAGGAAAACAACAATGTCTCAAACCACCGACCGTCTCTGGGGTGCCCGCTTCAAGAGCGGCCCGTCCGAAGCCCTGGCGGCCCTGTCCCGTTGCCCCGAGCGCTACTTTCGCCTCACCCCGTACGACCTCGCCGGCTCCAAGGCGCATGCCCGGGAATTGCAGCGCGCAGGGCTTCTGAGCGAGCAGGAAACCCGGACCATGCTCGACGCTCTGGAGCGTATCGGTGATGACTTCCGTGCCGGCAGCATCGCGCCGACGCTGGACGACGAAGACGTGCATACCTTCATCGAGCGCCTGCTGACCGAACGCCTCGGCGCACTGGGCGGCAAGCTGCGCGCCGGCCGCTCGCGCAACGACCAGACCGCCAACGACCTTCGGCTGTTCCTGCGTGATCACGTGCGCACCCTGGCCGTTGAAGTGCTGGCCTTGCAACAAGCGCTGGTGGATCAGGCCGAGCAACACATCGAGAGCATCTGCCCCGGTTTCACTCATCTGCAACAGGCCCAGCCGATCGTCTTCGCTCACCACTTGCTGGCTCACGCCCAATCGATGCTGCGTGACGTGCAGCGCCTGGTGGATTGGGATGTACGCACCTCGCTGTCGCCACTCGGCGCGGCGGCCATGGCCGGTTCCGCCATCGCGCGCCTGCCGCAGCAGTCGGCCAAGGAAATGGGTTACAGCGGTGTTTGCGAAAACTCCATCGACGCCGTGGCCAGCCGCGATCATGTTGCCGAGTTTCTGTTTATCGCCAGCATGCTGGGGATCAACATTTCCCGCCTCGCCGAAGAATTCTGCCTGTGGTCGTCACGGCAATTTCGCTGGGTTGCGCTGGACGATGCCTACGCCACCGGCAGTTCGATCATGCCGCAGAAGAAAAACCCGGACATCGCGGAACTGGCCCGGGGCAAGGCTGGCCGCCTGATCGGTAACCTGACCGGTTTGCTGTCGACCCTCAAGTCCCTGCCGCTGTCGTACAACCGCGACTTGAGTGAGGACAAGAACGGCGTGCTCGACAGCGTCGACACGCTGCTGCTGGTGCTGCCGGCCATGGCTGGAATGGTCGCGACCATGAAGGTCAACGTCGAAGAACTGCGTCGTCAGGCCCCGCTGGGTTTCACCCTCGCTACCGAAGTGGCCGACTGGCTGGCGGTGCGCGGCGTGCCGTTCAAGGAAGCTCACGAAATCACCGGCGCACTGGTCCAGGCCTGTGAGAAACATGAGATCGAATTGTGGGAAGCATCCCCGGCGCTGCTGGCCGAGATCGATTCGCGCCTCAAACCTGAAGTGCGCGACAGCCTGACGCTGGAAGCCGCCATCGCCGCCCGCAGTGGCAGGGGCGGCACCGCGCCGCAACAGGTGCGCGAGCAGATTGGCCGACTGAAAACTGCCCTTGCGGCGCAGCAGCAATGGACCGAGAACTATCAGGGTTTTCGGCTCTGAATCAACGCCACCAAACCTGTGGGAGCGAGCCTGCTCGCGATAGCGGTATTACATTCAACATCCATGTTGACTGACCCGCCCCCATCGCGAGCAGGCTCGCTCCCACAGGGTTTCGCTTAACCTGAAAAACCATACATGCCGTCTTGATTGAGCGCGGCGTACGGAGAAACAACATGAGCCAGACTCAGGCAGAACGACTCCAGTCGGAGCGCAAACTGGCGGAAAACCAGTTCGATATCACCCAGTACCAGCATGTACCACGGCGTTACTACGGGCGGATTTTCTTCGCCACGGTGATCGTGATTGCGATTGTCGGTCTGGTACGGGCCTTCGCCGAAGGCAAGATCGAATGGTCGTACATCGGCCAGTTCCTTACCTCACAGGCAATTATGTGGGGCTTGCTCAACACCATCGTCATGGCAGTGCTGGCGATGGCGCTGGGCATCGTGTTCGGGGTGATCACCGCCATCATGCGCATGTCGGCCAACCCGATCCTGCGCTATGTGGCGCTGACCTACACCTGGCTGTTTCGCGGCACGCCGCTGATTCTGCAGCTGCTGCTGTGGTTTAACCTGGCGCTGATTTTCCCCACCATCGGCATCCCCGGCCTGTTCGAAATGGACACCGTGAGCCTGATGACTCCCTTCGTGGCCGCCCTCCTCGGCTTGAGCATCAACCAGGGCGCCTACACCGCCGAAGTGGTGCGCGCCGGCCTGCTCTCGGTCGACACCGGGCAGTACGAAGCCGCCAAGTCGATCGGTATGCCACGCCTGCAAGCCCTGCGCCGGATCATCCTGCCCCAGGCCATGCGGATCATCATTCCGCCGGTGGGCAACGAGTTCATCGGCATGGTGAAAATGACCTCCCTGGCGAGCGTCATTCAGTACTCGGAACTGCTCTACAACGCCCAGAACATCTACTACGCCAACGCCCGCGTGATGGAGCTGCTGATCGTCGCCGGTATCTGGTACCTGGCCACCGTCACTGTTCTGTCCTTTGGTCAAAGCCGTCTGGAGCGTCGTTTCGCTCGCGGCGCCGGCAAGCGTTCTTGAGGAGCCCCACATGAGAAGCATCGTCAAGGCCGTGAGCCTGAACAAGTACTACGACCATTTCCACGCACTCAAGGACATCAACATCGAGGTCGAGCAAGGCGAAGTGCTGTGCATCATCGGCCCGTCCGGCTCCGGCAAGAGCACCCTGCTGCGCTGCGTGAATCAGCTGGAAAAAATCGACAAGGGCGGCCTGTGGGTCGACGGCGAACTGGTGGGTTACCGCATCGTCGGCAACAAGCTGCACGAACTCAACGAGTCGCAGATCGCCCGTCAGCGCCTGGCCACCGGCATGGTGTTCCAGCGCTTCAACCTGTTCCCGCACATGACTGTGCTGCAAAACATCATCGAAGGGCCGTGCCAGGTGCTCAAGCGTTCGCCCAAAGAGGCGCACGAAGAAGCCTTGGAATTGCTCGCTCGCGTCGGCCTGGCCGACAAACGCAACAGCTACCCGATCGAACTGTCGGGTGGTCAGCAACAACGAGTGGCGATTGCCCGCGCGTTGGCCATGCGCCCCAAGCTGATGCTGTTCGATGAACCCACTTCGGCACTCGACCCGGAACTGGTCGGAGAGGTGCTGTCGGTGATGCGCGATCTGGCGCAGACCGGCATGACCATGATCGTCGTCACCCATGAACTGGGCTTCGCTCGCGAGGTTTCCAACCGCATGGTGTTCATGGACGAAGGACAGATCGTGGAGGCTGGAAGCCCCGAAGAAATACTAATAAGTCCACAAAACCCACGCACCCAAAGCTTCATTTCTGCCGTTCGAACCTAAGCGTCAGCCTCGGAAACCAAGAGCTGCGTAATAACACTCATAAGAGAACGACCATGAAGAACATAGTTATCCCAGCAGTACTCGCAGGCGTTATGGCTTCCAGCTTCACCTGGGCCGCCGAATTGCCGGCCAGCATCAAGGACAAGGGCGAGGTCGTTGTGGCAATCATGCCGAACTACCCGCCGATGGATTTCAAGGACCCGGCCACCAACACCCTCACCGGCCTCGACGTTGACCTGGGCAACGCCTTGGCCGAGCGGCTGGGCGTGAAGATCAAATGGCAGGAAACCGGCTTCGAACAAATGATCAACGCGCTGACCACCGACCGTGTCGACATGGTGATGTCGGGCATGACCGACACCGCTGAGCGTCAGGCCAGCGTGACCTTCGTCGACTACTTCACCAGCGGCCCGCAGTTCTACACCTTGCAGAAAAACAAGGACACGAACGAGATCATCGACCTGTGCGGCAAGAAAGTCGGCACCAGCCGCCGCACCACCTTCCCGGCGGAAATCGCCGAGTGGAGCAAGGCCAATTGCGAAGCCGCCGGCAAACCTGCGATCAACGTGATCGGCACCGAAGGCTCGGCCGATGCCCGCGCGCAACTGCGTCAAAGCCGTATCGACGCGGCCATGCAAGGCAGCGAAACCCTGCCGTACCTCAAGACCCAGGAAAAGGACATGTACAAAACCGTGGGCCTGCCAATTTCCAAGCAGTTCACCGGGCTGGGTGTGAGCAAGAAAAAGCCTGAGCTGAGTGAAGCGGTGAAAGTGGCGATGCAGAGCATGGTCGATGACGGCAGCTACCAGGCGATCCTGAAGAAGTGGGACCTGGAACTGGGCGCGATCAAGACCGTGACCATTAACGCCGGCAAGTAATGCTTGCCCCGTAGGAGCGAGCCTGCTCGCGATAGCGGCCTGTCAGATGACATAGATGTTAAATGTGCCGGCCCCATCGCGAGCAGGCTCGCTCCCGCACGAGATCCGGGTCGATCATGATGTTGTGGCCCACCGAAAAACCTGTGGGAGCGAGCCTGCTCGCGATAGCGGTCTGTCAGATGACATGGATGTTGAATGTGCCGGCCCCATCGCGAGCAGGCTCGCTCCCACACTAGATCCGGGTTGATCACAATTTTGTGACCAACCGAAAACCTGTGGGAGCGGGCTTGCTCGCGAAGAGGCCCTGTCAGCCAGCATTGATGTTGACTGACACACCGCATTCGCGAGCAAGCCCGCTCCCACAGGGTTCGGCGTTTACTTTTAAATAGTTGGAGCACCACATGTCCTCCTCACCCCAACCGACCTGGCCGGACCAGCACACAGCCTGCCTCGCCCTGGCCTTCGACCTCGATGGCCCGACCGGCGATGCGATGCTCAACGGTTCGATCTGGCGTAAACCCGAGTATTTCGGTTTCGGTGGTTATGGCCCCTATCGGGCGCTGCCGCGGATTCTCGATTTGCTGGATGAATTCCGGATCCCGACCACGTTTTTCGTCCCGGCCTGGGTCGTGGAGAACTGGCCGAAACAGTGCCAGGTAATCGTCGAGCGCGGGCATGAGGTCGCTTACCACGGTTACAAACATGAATCCTTTTACGCCCTGACGCTGGACCAGCAAAAGGACGTGATGCACAAATCCCGCGAGGTGTTCTGGAAGCATCTGAACATCCGCGCCGAAGGTTTCCGCACACCATCCGGCGACTGGCGGGCCGAAACGCCGGCCATGCTGGTGGAAGCCGGCGTGACTTATTCCAGCAGCATGCGCGGCGATGATCGGCCATATCTGGTCAACGTGCCGGGCTTCGATACGCCGCTGGTGGAAATCCCCGGTCGCTGGGAAATGGACGACTACGCCTCCCTCGCCTACACCCGTGCGCCGGACTTTCCTTCGGGACTGGACCGCACCGCCAGCTACGCGCTGACCCTCGATAACTGGTGCCGCGAATTCGACGGTGCCATGGATGAAGGGTTGTGCCTGACCACCCTGTTCCATCCCAAGATCACCGGCAAACCGGGGCGCATCCTGCTCTTGGAAAAACTCTTCGAACACATGCGCCAACGCGACGACGTCTGGTTCGCCACCTGCCGCGACGTCGCCCACTGGTGGCTGAAGGAGCATCACCATGGTTGATTCCATCGTCTGGCCCAACGGCTACCGCTGCGCCGTGGTGCTGACCGTCGATTACAACGACATCCACGGCATCCTCACCCAGGCGCCGGAAGTCGCCGGGCGCGACAAGACTTTATCGGTGTGGCGCTACGGCACCCAACGCGGCGTCGAGCGTTTGCTCAGGCTTTTCGAAGAGCTGGGCGTTTCCAGCAGTTGGTGCATCCCCGGGATCGTTGCCGAGGAAAACCCGCAGCACATCCGAGCGATCCAGGCTGGCGGGCATGAGATTGCCTGCGCCGGGTATCGCCATCAGAACTACGACAAGCTGACGCTGGCCGAGCAAAGCGCCGAGGTCGCCAAGGGTTGCGCGGCATTGAGCGCGTTGACCGGTCAGCGTCCGACAGGCTTTCGTATCCCGGCCGGCAACGGTGCGCCGGGTTTCATCGAGGCGTTAAGGGAGCATGGCATCCGCTGGGACTCGTCATGGCGCGGCGATGATTTGCCCTTCGCTCACCCGACGGCACCCGAAGTGATCGAACTGCCGTTGCACTACGAACTGGAAGACGAACCCTACTTTGCCTTCAACCTCAGCCCGGCGGTGCCGCCGGCGCAATCGCGGATCGCCTCTTACAGCCACACGCTGGGCAACCTGCAAATGGACTTCGCCGGGTTTCACCGCTTCGGGCTGTGTTACGTGCTGCGGCTGCACCCGGAAATCATCGCCACGCCCGGGCGGATCGGCGTGTTGCGCGAATTGCTGCAAAGCATTCAACAACACGATGACGTATGGATCGCCACCGGCGCCGAAGTCGCTCAATGGTGGGCTGAATCGGCATCGCCCGTGGCCGAGGATCATCCGGCAGCCGTGTACGAACGTCATTATCGGGATTACGGCGTATGAAAGATCAAGAGATCGCAGCCTTTGGCAGCGCCTACGATGGGGTGATGCGGATGGAGCGGTTGGCGCAGTTCTGCGTCGATACTCGCTTCGAAGATTTACCTGCAGCGTTGGTCGCGCAAGCCAGGCGACACATCCTCGACACCTTCGGCGTAACCCTGGCCGGGGCTGGCAGTGATGTGGCGAAGCAGGCACGTCAGGTTTTCGAGGGTGAAGCCGGCAGCACGTTGGTCTGGGGCACCGGTCAGCGCGTCGGCGCAGCGCAGGCCGCCATGCTCAATGGTATCGCCGCGCATGCCCTGGAGCTGGACGACACCGGCGGCTGCGACCATTCCGGCGCGGTGGTGCTGCCGGCGGTGATGGCAGCGCTCTCGATGTCGGTAAAACCGGTCAACGGCCGCGAGTTGATCACCGCCGTGGTGATCGGCTACGAAATCGGCCGCCGAGTGCTTGAAGCCTGCGGCAGTTATTCGGCCCACAACGGCGCCGGTTGGCACTCCACCGCGACGTGCGGGGTCTTTGGTGCGGCGGCGGCCAGTGCACGGATTCTGGGTCTGGATGCCCAGCAAACCCTGGCGGCGCTGGGCATTGCCGGCAGCTTCAGCGGCGGTCTTTGGGCGTTCATTCATGACGGCTCGCAAAGCAAAAAACTCCACAGCGGAAGGGCCGCCGAAGGTGGATTGTTGGCGGCGCGATTTGCGCAACAAGGCATCACCGGGCCGACAAAACTGTTCGATGATGTCTGGGGCGGTTTTCTCAAGACCCTCGCGGCGGATACCGCCGTGCCCGAGGCGCTGGATGCCGAACTGGGCCACGTGTGGAAACTCGCCCGCTGCTCGATCAAACCCTATGCGGCATGCCGGGGCACGCATTCGGCGATCGATGCATTGGGCCTGTTGCTGGATCAATTGCAGGTCAGTGCGGAGCAGGTCGAGAGCGTTCAGGTGTCGCTGTGCGGATTCCTCAAGGACATGTGTGGCGGTCAGGACATCAACACCCTGCCGGCGGCGCAAATGAGCCTGCGCTATGCTCTCGCCGCCCGACTGGTCCATGGGCATTGCCGGTTGGAAGCCTACGACGACGAACAGCGCCACCATCCGCGAATTGCTCACTGGATGTCGCGCATTCACCTTGAAGTCGACCCGCTACTGTCGGAGGATGGCGAGCCAGTTGTCAGCCTGCAGACCGTGGACGGTCGGCAGGCGAGTTTGTGCGTTGAGGTGCCATTGGGGGCGCCGGGGAATCCGCTGAGTGATGAGGCGCTGGAGGAGAAATTCTGCAGTCTGGCGGGGCGGGTGATGCCGCAGGAGCAGGCGAAAGGCTTGCTTGAGCAGTTGTGGCGGCTTGAAGAACTGGAATCGGTTCGCACCCTTGATCGGTGGTTGAATTGAATATTGCGTTGCCTTCGCGGACCTCATCGCGAGCAGGCTCGCTCCCACATTTGAAATGCGTGCCCCTGTGGGAGCGAGCCTGCTCGCGATTGGCGGCGACACCTCGCTAAAATCTGAAATAAGGACATTTGCCCCACCGTGGCCACTTACTCCCTCGTTATCCGCCGCTTGATGATCGTTTCGCTGACCATCGTCGTCAGCCGCGCCATTACCAGCCCGTTGCTCACCCTGTTTCTGAGCAACAAACTCGGCCTCAACCAACAGGACGTTGGCCTGTTGTTGGGCATCGCGGTGTTCATCGCCACCCTGCTCGCGCTTTACGGCGGTTACATCATCGACCGCCTCGAAAAACGTCGGCTGCTGATCCTCGCCATGCTCTCCAGCGCCATCGGTTTCGTGTTGCTGACCTTCGCCGAAAACCTCTACCTGACCACCGCCACCCTGGTGATCACCGAAACTGCCTCGGCGCTGTTCCTGATCGGGTCCAAGGCGATCCTCAGCGAAAACCTGCCCGTGGGCCAGCGCGCCAAGGCTTTTTCGCTGCGCTACACCCTGACCAATATCGGCTACGCCACCGGCCCGATGCTCGGCGTGGTGATTGCCGGGGTGCAGCCGCTGGCGCCATTCCTGATCGCCGGCGGCATCGCATTCTTCAGTATTTTCCTGATGAGCGGGATTCCCAAAGACCCGGCCCAGACACCCGCCATCGGCCAGCCCCAGAGTTTCCTCAAAACCCTGATCACCCTGAAGAACGACCGCACGCTGATCATGTTCACTTGCGGCTGCCTGCTCAGCACCGTGGTGCACGGTCGTTTCACCCTGTATTTGTCGCAATACCTGCTGGTCACCCAAGACACCAAACGCGCCCTGGAAACCATGGCCGCCCTGCTCGCCTGCAACGCCATCAGCGTGATCCTGCTGCAATACCAGATCGGCCGGTTCCTCAAACGCGAACAACTGCGTTACTGGATTGCTGGTGGCACCAGCCTGTTCATCCTCGGGTTGATCGGTTTCAGCCTGGCTGACAGCCTGGTGAGCTGGTGCGTGGCGATGTTCATCTTCACACTTGGCGAAATGATCATTTACCCGGCCGAATTTCTGTTCGTCGACACCCTGGCCCCGGAAGAACTGCGTGGCAGCTACTATGGCGCGCAGAATCTCGCGGCCCTCGGTGGGGCGCTGAGCCCGGTGATCTGTGGCTATCTGCTGCTGCACACGCCCGCGCCCACCATGTTTTATGCACTGAGTGCGTTGACGGCGATGGGCGGTTTGCTGTGCTTCATGAGCGGTCGGCGCGTGGCAATACTGCAAAAATAATGCACTGAAGCAGCATTAATATGAATTTGTCAGCATAAGGAATGATCGGCACACTGTGCGGCGTTCCTCCCCCAATAGTTGGAACCACTTCAAGGGCTTTCTGGGTATCCCAGCTAAGCCTTTTTTTTGCCTGGATTTTTATACGGACCGTTTGCCCCATGTTCGCTCGCTGGTTACCTGCTGCCATCAATACCCGCCCTTCAGAATGGAGTCGCGCCGCCATCGGCATGTCACTGGGCACGATGTTCAGCGTCTGGCTCTGCAGTCAGGTATTCGGCATGCAAGTGGCGCTGCATCTGATCGGCCCGCTAGGCGCCTCGGCGGTGCTGTTGTTCGCTGTGTCCTCGGGCGCGCTTGCCCAGCCGTGGTCGATTCTTGGCGGTTACCTTTGCGCGGGAGTGGTCTCGCTGCTGGTCGCTCATGTACTCGGACGCACCCTCGGCAGCGCTTGCCTCGCGGCGGGCATGGCACTGATTCTGATGTGTTGGTTGCGTTGCTTGCACCCACCGGCCGGCGCCTTGGCGTTGCTTATGGTGGTGGCAGACCCGGCGACCATCGCCCTGGAGTGGAAAGCCCTCGGCCCGGTGATGCTCAGTGCCTCGACGATGCTGCTCAGCGCATTGGCGTACAACAATCTGACGCGCATTCGTTACCCAAAACGTCCCGCTGAACCGGCGCCGATGATGCCCGCCC
The DNA here is from genome assembly GCF_050280605.1 of Pseudomonas sp. NPDC089918. Lineage (NCBI taxonomy): Bacteria > Pseudomonadati > Pseudomonadota > Gammaproteobacteria > Pseudomonadales > Pseudomonadaceae > Pseudomonas > Pseudomonas sp. NPDC089918. The sequence goes on from NZ_JBNNVP010000012.1 coordinate 84,905, forward strand.
CTGACAGTCAGGCGATCACTGCCGCGGATCTGAAACTGGCCCTCGCCGACATGGAGGCCTTCTACGACGTCACCCCTGAAGACCTCGAACAACTGATCCATGCCAGCGAGTTGCATGCCAGGCGCCGTAGTATCGGTGAAGTGCTGAGCGGCAGAACCTGAGTTCATCAAAGGCAGCAACAGGCTTTTGTGGCGAGGGAGCTTGCTCCCGCTGGGCTGCGAAGCGGCCCCTCTACAGAGCCTGCGACTGCTGCGCAGTCGAACGGGAGCAAGCTCCCTCGCCACAGGTTCATCGCAGACTCAACAACAGCTCAGGCCGCGGACTGCTGCCGCGCCGGCACTGCCACACTCACCGCGCGCACCGACGACCCGGCACTCAAGCCCAAGGTTTTCGCCGTCTGCGCATCGACAATCAACGTACCAGCGGCAACGCGTGCGGGAGCAGCGGTAATCCGGCATTCGGCAAACTGGCGGTTGTGGATCAGGTACGTCGCCGCCTGCTCTCCTGGCGTACCGATGCTCAGTTGCAGCACCTGACTGTCACGCACCGCGCGGATGTCGCCCGTGGCGCATTCGATCAGCGGCCCGCCGTCAAAGATATCGATGTAATCCCGATGCTCGAACCCTTCTGCCTTGAGCATGCCCAGTGCCGGTTCGGTGTTGGGGTGCACGCGACCGATAACCGCTCGCGCTGCCTCGGGCAACAGGCAGGTCGGCAGCGGAAACTTGGGCATCAGTTCGGCGATGAAGGTTTTGTTGCCAAGGCCCGTGAGGTAGTCGGCGTCAGCGAAATTCATCTTGAAGAAGTGTCGCCCCAGGCCTTCCCAGAACGGTGAAACACCCTCTTCGTCGGAATAGCCACGCATCTCCGCGATCACCTTGTCACCGAAGTGCTGACGAAACTCTGCCAGAAACAGGAAGCGCGCCTTCGACAACAAACGACCATTCAGACCGCTGCGGTGATCGGCATGCAAAAACAGCGAACACAGCTCCGAGTGGCCGGTCATGTCATTGCCGAGGAACAACGTCGGCAGTTGCTGATTGATCCCGAGGTTTTTCGACGCGGCGACAAACAGGCCCAGTCGATAGTTGTACCAGGGCTCGCGTAAACCGACGGCGCCTGCCAACGCGCAAATACCGACCGCTTCTTGCTGGTCGTTCTCCAGCACAAACAGGTAGTCGGCATCGCCGCGCTCGGCCTCGCCTGCAAAGGTTTTCGCCGCCCATTCCAGACGCTGGGTCAAACGCGCCGCATCGGCCGGCAAGGTGGTCAAACCGGTTCCGGCGCTATGGGCCAGGGCTAACAGTGCCGGCAAATCTGCCGGTGTTGCAGGACGGACGATCATCGCACTTGCTCCTGGGCAGGTTTGGCCTGACGTTTAGATAAATAGACTTCGGCCAACATGCAGCGGGCGCTGCCGCCGCCGATGCGTTCGATGGTGTCGATGTTCACCGGCAGCGGCGTGGTGTGGGCTTCGATCAGACGGCGCTGATCGGCATCCAGCGATTGCCAGGCGGTGCGCGACATCACCAGCAAGGGTTCGCCCGCAGCGTTGTGGACTTCCAGCATGTTGCCGGCGAACGACTCCAGCTGCGCCCAGTCCAGCGCGATCACCTTTTTGCCGCTGTCTTCCAGACGTTTACGCAGAGCCAGGCGTTCGCCCGGATGAGTGACGGAGGCCAGGCACGCGATGGCCAGCTGGGTGCCGACACTCATCATCACGTTGGTGTGATAGATCGCCACGCCCTGGCGGTCCACCGCGTTGAAGGCGCACAGCTCGTAACCCAAATGGTCGACCAGTTGATCCAGCGCCCGAGCGTGGGTGCGTGTGGAATAGCCGGCGTAACAAACCCGCTGCTGTCGGTCCAGCACCATGCTGCCGGTGCCTTCGAGGAACACTTCCTGCTGTTCCAGGCTGGAAAGGTCCAGCAACTGCTCGACGCGGTACTCGTCCCGCAGCCAGTCGAGCACACCTTTATCGCGCTCCAGACGGCGGTTGTGGCCCTGCATCGGGTACAGCACCAACGTGCCGTCAGGGTGGCTGCTCCACCAATTGTTGGGGAAGATTGAATCGGGGGTATGCGGGGCTTCGAGGTCGTTATGCACCAGGACTTCGACGCCGTGGCTGCGCAGGGCGGCGACGTAGCCATCGAACTCTTCCAAGGCCTTTTGCTGCACGTCCTCGGACACCGAGGCCGGGCGCTGGAAACGGTTGTTCGCCGCCGTGTCCTGATTGAACGAGAAACGTGTCGGGCGAATCATCAAAACGGTATTGGTGGTTTGCATGGGCACAGATTCAATGAGGGTTGAGAGGTGCTCATTGTCTGTTCAGAGCCGGGAAAAACCCGGTTGTTAGGGGAATGGGAGGTGATGGAAACGGCTGAAAATCGTGGTTGGCCCAGCCGATTCGGCGAGGGCCGAAAAGCAAAAAATCGCAGCCTTCGGCAGCTCCTGCGGGGGTAGTGTTCAAACCCAAAAATTGCGGTGAACACGGTCCACGTAGGAGCTGCCGAAGGCTGCGATCTTTTGATCTTGATCTTGCGGGTGCCGGTTATTCCATCGTGGTCTTGACCATCGCCAGTTCCGGATGGCTGACCAGTTTGTCGATGTGCAACTCCGGGTCGTCGAACCAGACTTCGGTCAGCACCCGATAATGCTCCATGTCCCGGCAACGCATGCGCAGGCTGTAGTCGAATGCGCCGCTGATCAAGCGGCATTCCAGCACCTGCGGACAACCGCGAACCTTGGCCTCAAAAGCCTTTTGCGCCGCCCGCCCGCTTTGGTTCGACAGCGCAACCAACACCAGCAGCGACAGGCCCGGCGTCAGTTTTTTTTCGTCGAGAATAGCCCCGTAGCCACGGATAACCCCGAGCTGTTCGAGCTTGCGCACCCGCTCCAGGCACGGCCTGGGCGTGAGGTGTACGCGCTCGGAAAGCTTTTGATAAGTGATGCGCCCTTCGTGGCGCAGCACTTCGATAATGGCCTGATCGATACGATCAAGCACAATCGACAGATCGCGGATATCCGCCATGTACGTCTTGCCTCACTTCAAACGACCCGATAGGAATTGCTGTAAACGTTCACTCTCTGGCCGGTCAAGGATGGTTGCATCACCTTGCTCCTCGACCCGCCCCTGATGCAAGAACAACACCTGGCTGGACACCTGCCGGGCAAAGCCCATTTCGTGGGTCACCATCAACATGGTCCGGCCTTCTTCGGCCAGCGCCTGAATCACCTTCAACACCTCGCCCACCAGTTCCGGATCGAGGGCCGAGGTCGGCTCGTCGAACAACAGAATCTCCGGTTCCACGGCCAACGCCCGGGCAATCGCCACGCGCTGTTGTTGCCCACCGGACAGAAACGCCGGGTATTGATCGGCCACCCGTTGCGGCAAACCGACCTTGTCCAGATACGCCCGCGCGCTCTCTTCGGCGGCCTTGCGGCTGATACCCAACACCCGACACGGCGCCAGTATGATGTTTTCCAGTACGGTCAGATGGCTCCACAGATTGAAATGCTGGAACACCATCGCCAGGCGTGTGCGCAAGCGCTGCAACTGCGCCGGGTTGGCGACTCGCATGCCGCCAGCGCCCGGGCGAGTGATGACACGCTCACCGTCCAGCACAATGGCGCCCTCGTCTGCCCGCTCCAGAAAGTTGATGCAGCGCAGCATGGTGCTTTTACCCGAACCGCTGGCACCGATCATGCTCACCACATCGCCGGCCCGTGCGTTCAACGAGACGCCTTTAAGCACTTCATTGTCACCAAAACGTTTGTACAGATTTTCAACCGTGAGTTTGTACATGCGTAAGTCTCCAGCAGTGCCTGCTTCGGCGCTGCTCTGGATGAAAAGAGGAATTAGTGCGCCGGCCCGAGGAAGCTCAACCAGCGCTTCTCCGCCAGACGAAACGCGCCGACCAAACCGAACGACAGCGCGAGGTACAGCAGGCCGGCAATGCCGAAGGCCTGAAAAGTCATGAAGGTCGCGGCATTGGCGTCCCGGGCGACTTTGAGAATGTCGGGAATGGTCGCGGTGAACGCCACCGACGTGGCGTGCAACATCAGGATCACTTCGTTGCTGTAATACGGCAGCGCCCGGCGCAATGCCGAAGGCAGGATCAGCCGCAGGTACAGGCGCCAGCCACTCAAGCCATAGGCATGAGCCGCCTCTATTTCACCGTAGGGAATGCTGCGAATCGCCCCGGCGAAGATTTCCACGGTGTAGGCGCAGGTGTTGAGCGTGAACGCAAGCAAGGTGCAGTTCATCGCATCGCGAAAGAACGCTTCGAGCAGCGGTTGCGAGCGGACCACGGCGATGCCGTAGATCCCGCTGTAGCAAATCAGCAACTGGATATACAGCGGCGTGCCGCGAAACACATAGGTAAACAGCTGAACCGGCCAACGCAGCAGACCCCAGCGCGAAGTGCGCATGATCGCCAATGGCAACGACAGGAAGAACCCCATCACAATGCTCGCCACCAACAACCACAGGGTCATGGCGAGCCCGGTCAGGCTGTAGCCGTCGCTGAACAGAAAGGGCTTCCAGTATTCGGCAATCAACTCGATCATCGCGCCATCCCCCGTACGCCCTGGTTATAACGCCGCTCGAGCACTCGCAACACATAGTTCGACGCGCTGGTGATCAGCAGGTACAGCGCCCCCGCCAGGAGCAGGAAGTCGAGCATGTTGAAAGTGCTTTTGCCGGCCTCCTGCGCCACCTTGACCAGGTCTGACAAGCCGATGATCGACACCAGCGCCGTGGCCTTGAGCAGCACCAGCCAGTTGTTGCCCAGGCTCGGCAAGGCGAACCGCATCATTTGCGGGAACACCACGAAACGAAAACGCTGCCAGCGGTTCAGACCGAAGCTGGCGGCGGCTTCCTGCTGGCCACGCGGCACGCTCAGGATCGCCCCGCGAAAGGTCTCGGTGAAGTACGCGCCGTAAATAAAACCGAGAGTGACGACGCCGGCCACAAAGGGGTCGATCTCCATGTAAGGCCAGTCCATGGCTTCGGTCAGGCTGCTCAGCCAGCCCTGCAGGCTGTAGAAAATCAGCAGCATCAGCACCAGGTCAGGCACACCGCGAATCAGCGTTGTGTAGAAGGTGGCGGGCAGGTTCAACAGTTTCAGCGGCGACAGCTTGGCCGCCGCGCCGAGCAACCCCAGCGCCATGCTTACCAGCAGCGACAGCGCCGACAATTTTAGGGTGACCCAGGTGCCATGCAGCAACAAAGGGCCATAGCCTTGCAGGGACGAAAGATCGACCCCGATCAGATTCAGGAAGGAATTCACGCCAGTCACCTGTCTTGAGGCACCCGCTTGCAAGCGCTGCGCCTGTTACCAGGACGCAGCGCTTTGGGCGCGAGGATCAGTTGTTGTAGAGGTCCAGATCGCCGAAGTGCTTCTGCTGGATCTGTGCGTAGATGCCCTTTTCATGCAGGGCCTTGATGGCGGTATTGAGCATGCCTTTGAGCTCTTCGTTGTCCTTGCGGATGCCGATGGCGATTTCCGATGGCACCAACGGGTCGCTGATGCCTTCGCTGTTCTGGAAGTCCGCCCCTTGGGGAGACGTCAGAAAGCTCATCTGCGCTTGCAGCTTGTCCTGAATCGACGCATCGAGACGCCCGAAAACCAGGTCGGCGTAAACCTGATCCTGGTTCTGGTAAGCGCGCAATTTCACCCCGCCCGGCCCCAGTTTGGCCTTGGCGTAGGTTTCCTGAATCGTGCCCTGCATGTAACCGATGGTTTTGCCTCGTAGCGATTCGGCGGTGGGCAACAGGCCGGAATCCTTGCGGGTGACGATGGCGGTCGGTCCGGCGTACAGGCGATCGGTAAAGTCGATCTGTTTTTTGCGCACGTCGGTGACCGTCATCGAGGATTCGATGGCGTCGAACTTGCCCGCCTTCAGGGCCGGAATCAGCCCGTCGAAGTCATTGCTGACCCACACGCACTTCAACTTCAGCTCGGCACAAATCGCATTGCCCAGGTCCACGCCAAACCCCTGCACACCGCCATCGGCGGTGGTGGATTCAAAAGGCGGGTAACTGGGGTTGACGCCGAATCGCAACTCTTTCCATTCCTTGGCGCTGGCTCCGGTGGAGCAGCACAGCAAAGCCAATGCCGGTAAGGTCAGCCATTTGATGTTCATCTTCTAGAGTCCCGGATTATTTGGATTTATCGCGGCTTGGCGCCTGCGCCGCACCACACTTTTTGACAGGGGCAGAGAGTCGATGCGGCATTCACCGCAGCCGTATTTGTTGTTGTTTTCGACTGGGTCTAATCAGTCGTCGGGGTCAGTCCGTTCCAGGCCCTTAATCGCAAGTGCTTGAAATGGATTGCCAGAATGCCAATTGCCCGGACGGCACGGGTGTCGTAAGTCCCTGTTCAGACAGCTCAAGTGCGCTGAACGAAGGCCTTTCACAGCCGATTCTGTCGTTGATTGCCGGATGGGAGTAAAGATCGGAGGAAAGATCAAAAGAAAGATCAAAAGATCGCAGCCTTCGGCAGCTCCTGCATTGACCGCGTCCACCGCGATTTTTCGGCATGAACACCGATTGCGTAGGAGCTGCCGCAGGCTGCGATCTTTTGATCTTGCTCTAAGGTAAAAATGCAGACGGGACCTGCACGTATCCCGGTTGTACATCACAAATTTGCACTGATACGATCCAGCATCGCTCGCGCGCGAGCTTCTCTAGAAAGAACAATAAAAGCAGGGAGTTAGTGATGACTGCTCAGGTTTCATCCCCGACAACACAGCCCATGGATGCCACGCAAAACGAAGTGTTGGCCGAGGTTCGCAATCACATCGGTCACCTGACCCTCAATCGCCCCGCCGGCCTCAACGCCATTACCCTGGACATGGTTCGCAGCCTGCAACAGCAGCTCGATGCCTGGGCACAGGATCCGCAGGTGCATGCGGTGGTGTTGCGCGGTGCTGGTGAGAAAGCGTTCTGTGCCGGCGGCGATATTCGCTCGCTGTACGACAGTTTCAAAAGCGGCGACACCCTGCACGAAGACTTCTTCGTCGAGGAATACGCCCTCGACCTCGCCATCCATCACTATCGCAAACCGGTCCTGGCCTTGATGGATGGCTTTGTGCTGGGCGGTGGCATGGGGCTGGTGCAAGGCGCCGATTTGCGGGTGGTCACCGAGCGCAGCCGTCTGGCGATGCCGGAAGTGGCCATCGGTTATTTCCCGGATGTCGGCGGCAGCCATTTTCTGCCGCGCGTTCCCGGTGAACTGGGTATTTACCTCGGTGTCAGCGGCGTGCAAATCCGCGCGGCCGATGCGCTCTATTGCGGCCTGGCCGACTGGTACCTGGAAAGCAACAAGCTGGGCACTCTGGACGAGCAACTCGATCAGCTCCAATGGCACGAAACTCCGTTGAAGGACCTTCAAGGTCTGCTGGCGAAACTCGCCGTGCAACAACTGCCGGTGGCACCATTAGCGGCATTGCGGCCGGCCATCGATCACTTCTTCGCCCTGCCCGATGTGCCGAGTATGGTGGAGCAACTGCGTGCAGTGACCGTCGCCGACAGTCATGAGTGGGCCACGGCCACCGCTGACCTGCTGGAAAGCCGTTCACCGCTGGCCATGGGCGTGACCCTGGAAATGCTGCGGCGCGGTCGGCACCTGAGCCTGGAACAGTGCTTCGCCCTCGAACTGCACCTGGATCGCCAGTGGTTCGAACGCGGCGACCTGATCGAAGGCGTGCGCGCCTTGCTGATCGACAAAGACAAGAACCCGCGCTGGAATCCGCCGACTCTGCAGGCGCTGGACGCCGGGCACGTGGCGAGTTTTTTCACCGGGTTCGACCAGAGCGGGAGCTGAGCCATGCACGATATCGAATTGAGCGAAGAGCAAGTGATGATCCGCGACATGGCCCGGGATTTTGCCCGCGGCGAAATCGCGCCCCACGCACAAGCCTGGGAAAAGGCCGGCTGGATCGATGACGGTCTGGTGGCGAAGATGGGTGAACTGGGTCTGCTGGGCATGGTGGTGCCCGAGGAATGGGGCGGCACTTATGTCGACTACGTGGCCTACGCCTTGGCGGTGGAAGAGATTTCCGCCGGTGACGGCGCCACCGGTGCGCTGATGAGCATCCACAATTCCGTGGGCTGCGGGCCGGTGCTCAACTACGGCACCGAAGAGCAGAAACAGCAATGGTTGCCGGACCTCGCCAGCGGCCAGGCCATCGGTTGCTTCTGCCTCACCGAACCCCAAGCCGGTTCCGAAGCGCATAACCTGCGCACCCGCGCCGAATTGCGCGGCGGCCAGTGGGTGATCAACGGCGCCAAGCAATTCGTCAGCAATGGCAAACGGGCGAAACTGGCGATTGTCTTCGCCGTGACCGATCCGGAGCTGGGCAAGCGCGGTATCTCGGCGTTCCTGGTGCCGACCGAAACCGCGGGTTTCATCGTCGACCGCAGTGAACACAAGATGGGCATCCGCGCTTCTGACACCTGCGCCGTGACCCTGAACAATTGCACCGTTCCCGAGGCCAATCTGCTGGGCGAGCGCGGCAAAGGTCTGGCCATTGCCCTCTCCAACCTCGAAGGCGGGCGCATCGGCATCGCCGCGCAAGCCTTGGGCATCGCCCGCGCAGCGTTCGAAGCGGCGCTGGCTTATGCGCGGGATAGGGTGCAGTTCGACAAGCCGATCATCGAACACCAGAGCATCGCCAATATGCTGGCCGACATGCACACCCGCTTGAATGCTGCACGTTTGCTTATCCTGCACGCCGCGCGGTTGCGCAGTGCCGGCAAGCCGTGTCTGTCGGAGGCTTCCCAGGCCAAGCTGTTTGCCTCGGAAATGGCCGAGAAGGTCTGCTCGTCGGCGATACAGATTCATGGCGGGTATGGGTATCTGGAAGATTACCCGGTGGAGCGCTACTACCGGGATGCGCGGATCACGCAGATTTATGAAGGGTCGAGCGAGATACAGCGGATGGTGATTGCCCGGGAGCTCAAGCACTACCTGGTCTAAGAAGATCGTTCCCACGCTCCGCGTGGGAATGCATTCTGTGACGCTCTGCGTCATGTTTGCGAAGGGACGCGGAGCGTCCCGGGCGGCATTCCCACGCAGAGCGTGGGAACGATCGGTGAGGACGCCGCATTACTTGCCGACGAACTCCGCCTCACGCTTGGCAATAAACGCCGCCATCCCTTCCTTCTGATCCTGCGTGGCAAACGCCGCATGGAACACCCGGCGTTCAAATCGCACGCCTTCCGACAGGCTGACTTCAAACGCGCGGTTGACGCTTTCCTTGATCATCATCGCAATCGGCAGTGACTTCTTGGCAATCAGCGCCGCGACTTTCAGCGCTTCTTCCAGTAACTCATCCGCCGGCACGATCCGCGCAACAATGCCGCAACGCTCCGCTTCCACCGCATCGATCAAACGCCCGCTCAAGCACATTTCCATAGCCTTGGCCTTGCCCACTGCGCGAGTCAGACGCTGAGTGCCGCCCATGCCCGGCAGCACACCGAGGTTGATTTCCGGCTGACCGAATTTGGCGTTGTCGCCCGCCAGAATGAAGTCGCACATCAACGCCAGTTCACAACCACCGCCCAAGGCGAAACCGTTGACCGCGGCGATGATCGGCTTGCGGCGGTTGGCCACGCGATCGCTGTCGCTGAACAAGTCGTCGAGGTAGATCTGTGGATACGTCAGCTCGGCCATTTCCTTGATGTCAGCACCGGCGGCGAAGGCTTTTTTCGAGCCGGTCAGCACGATGCAACCGATGTTCGAATCGGCTTCCAGGCCATCGAGGGCGTGGTTCAGTTCGCTGACAATTTGCGCATTCAACGCGTTCAAGGCTTGCGGACGGTTGAGGGTGATCAGGCCGACGCGGCCGTGGGTTTCCAGCAAAATCGTTTCGTAGTTCATAGGTGGATTCCTTCTCAAAGATTGCGCGAAATAACCATGCGCTGAATATCGCTGGTGCCTTCGTAGATCTGGCACACCCGCACGTCGCGGTAGATCCGCTCCAGCGGGAAGTCGTTCAGGTAACCGTAACCGCCAAGGGTTTGCAACGCCGAGGAGCAGACCTTCTCGGCCATTTCCGAAGCGAACAGCTTGGCCATGGACGCCTCGACCAGCGCCGGTTTGCCACTGTCGCGCAACGCCGCCGCGTAATGCACCATCTGCCGGGCGACGGCAATCTGGGTCGCCATGTCCGCCAGCCGGAAGGCCACCGCCTGGTGTTCGATGATCGGCTTGCCGAAGCTCTCGCGTTCACGAGCATAGTCGCGGGCCGCTTCGAACGCGGCGCGGGCCATGCCCACCGATTGCGAGGCGATGCCGACACGGCCGCCTTCGAGGTTGGCCAGGGCGATCTTGTAGCCTTCGCCCTCCTCGCCCAGTCGATTGGCCACCGGGACTTTCACATCCTCGAAGAGGATCTGGCAGGTATCGGAGGCGTGCTGGCCGAGCTTGTCTTCGACTCGCGCAACTTTATAGCCCGGTGAATCGGTGGGCACGATCAGCGCTGTGATCCCACGCTTGCCGGCACTCGGGTCAGTCACCGCAAACACAATCACCACCCCGGCGTTTTGCCCGGAGGTAATGAACTGCTTACAGCCGTTGAGCACGTAGTGATCGCCGTCGAGCCGGGCGCGGGTTTTCAGGCTGCTCGCATCGGAGCCCGCTTGCGGTTCGGTCAGGGCAAACGCACCGAGCATCGCGCCGCTAGCGAGAGGCTTGAGGAAGCGTTCTTTCTGATCGTCGTTGCCGAACTTGAGGATCGGCACGCAACCTACCGAGTTGTGCACGCTCATGATGGTCGAGCAGGCGCCATCGCCGGCAGCGATTTCTTCCAGGGCCATGGCGTAGGCCAGGTAACCGGTGTCACAACCGCCCCACTCTTCCGGCACCAGCATGCCGAAGAAGCCCAGGTCGGCCATCTCGCCGATGGCTTCCTTGGGGAAGCGATGTTCGCGGTCCCATTCGGCGGCGAACGGTTTCAGCCGTTCCTGGGCAAACTGCCGGGCCGCGTCGCTGATCTGAAGTTGTTCGTCATTGGGAATCATGCCAAGTCCTTAAAAATGAGCCTAACGCACAAAATGCCTGGTTGAAACGCTGAACCTGTGGGAGCGCCTTGTGGCGAGGGGGCTTGCCCCCGTTCGAGTGCGCAGCGCTCGCAGATTCTTGGGGCCGCTGCGCAGCCCAACGGGGGCAAGCCCCCTCGCCACAAGGCCCGCTCCCACAATGGGATAGCGTCAGTTTCAGTACAGGCATTCCACAGCCATGGCCGTGGCTTCGCCGCCGCCGATGCAGATCGCTGCAACGCCGCGCTTCAGTCCTTTCTGGCGCAAGGCCGAGAGCAAGGTCACGAGGATCCGCGCGCCGGACGCACCGATCGGGTGGCCCAGGGCGCAAGCACCGCCGTGGACGTTGATCTTCTCGTGGGGAATTTCCAGTTTGGTCATGGTCACCAGACTGACCACCGCGAACGCTTCGTTGACTTCGAACAACTCGACTTCGTCCAGCGACCAGCCGGTTTTCTTCATCAGCTTCTTGATCGCGCCCACCGGTGCCACCGGGAACAGCCCCGGCGTGTCGGCAAATGCAGCGTGACCATGAATCACCGCCAGCGGTTTCAGGCCTTGTTTCTCTGCTTCGGAACGGCGCATCAACACCAATGCCGCCGCGCCGTCGGAGATCGAGCTGGAGTTCGCCGCCGTCACGGTGCCACCGTCACGGAACGCCGGTTTCAGCGAGGCGATCTTGTCCAGTTTGGCTTTCGGCGGCTGTTCGTCGTGGCTGATCTGCACCTGCTCTTTGCCGACGGTCACGGTGAGCGGCACGATCTCGGCGTTGAAGCTGCCGTCCTTGATCGCCTGTTGGGCGCGAGTGGTCGAAGCGATGGCAAAGGCATCTTGCGCTTCGCGGGTAAAACCGTTGGTTTCGGCGCAATCCTCGGCGAAGGTGCCCATCAGGCGGCCCTTGTCGTAGGCATCTTCCAGACCATCGAGGAACATGTGATCGAGCACCCGACCGTGGCCCATGCGGTAACCGCTGCGGGCGCGGTCCAGCAGGTACGGCGCGTTGGACATGCTTTCCATGCCCCCGGCGACGACCACATCGGCACTGCCGGCGATCAGCATGTCGTGAGCCAGGATCGTGGCTTCCATGCCCGAACCGCACATCTTGTTCAGTGTCGTGCAACGGGTCGATTTATCCAGTCCGGCGCCCAGTGCCGCTTGCCGCGCCGGCGCCTGGCCGAGACCGGCGGAGAGCACGCAGCCGAACAGCACTTCTTCTACGGATTCAGGAGCAATACCGGCACGCTCAACGGCAGCACGAATCGCCGCGGCGCCCAGCTGCGGCGCGGTCAGGCTTTTCAGTTCGCCCTGGAAACCGCCCATCGGGGTGCGGACGGCGCTGACAATAACAATCGGATCGTTGGAAAGTGTCATGTCTAATCCTCCTTATTTGGCGGCCATGCGCAAGGCACCGTCGAGACGGATCACCTCGCCGTTGAGCATGCTGTTTTCTATGATATGCCTGACCAGCGCGGCGTACTCGCTCGCCTTGCCCAGACGCGGCGGGAATGGCACACCAGCGGCTAAGGACTCGCGCACTTCCGGGGTCATGCCGGCCATCATCGGCGTTTCGAAAATGCCCGGGGCGATGGTCATCACGCGGATGCCGAAGCGCGCCAGTTCACGGGCGGCGGGCAAGGTCAGGCTGACGATCGCGCCTTTCGACGCCGAATACGCGGCCTGACCGATCTGGCCGTCGAAGGCTGCGGCCGACGCGGTGTTGATGATCACGCCACGCTCACCGTCTTCGTCAGCTTCGGTTTCGGCAATCGCCGCCGCCGCCAGACGCAGCATGTTGAAGCTGCCGATCAGGTTGACGTTGATCACCTGGCTGAAACTGTCCAGTGCATGAGGGCCGTTCTTGCCGAGGATCTTCTCGCCACGGACGATGCCAGCGCAATTGACCAGACCATTGAGGCCGCCAAACGCTTTGACCGTCGCCTGGACCGCCGCTTCTGCGGCAGTTTCATTGCTGATATCCGCCACCACGCTTTGCGCGCCAAGACGTGCAGCCTGGGCCGCGACGGCTTCGGCGTTCATGTCCACCAGCATCACCTTGGCGCCGGCAGCCACCAACATTTCAGCGGTGGCGGCACCGAGGCCGGACGCACCGCCGGTGACGAGAAAAACCTTGTTTTCGATCTGCATCATTGTTTCCTTGGATTCAAGCTGAAACGTTCTTCGCGGCAGCCTCTTGAGCCTTGGCGATTTCCTGGTTGCGCAAGATAAAGCGCTGCAGTTTGCCGCTTGGGGTTTTCGGCAATTCGCTGACAAATTCGATTTCACGGGGGTACGCGTGCGCCGCCAGACGCTTGCGCACGTGTTGGCGCAACTCTTCGGCGAGTGCAGGTTCGGCACGGTATTGCGGGCTGAGCACGACGAAGGCTTTCACCAGCTCAGTGCGCTCCGGATCGGGCTTGCCGATCACCGCCGCTTCGACCACTGCCGGGTGTTCGACCAACGCGCTTTCGACGTCGAACGGGCCAACGCGGTAGCCGGAGGTGGTGATCACATCGTCGCTGCGGCCGACGAAGCTGATGCTGCCGTCCGGGTTCCACTCGACGGTGTCGCCGCTCAGGTAATAGTTGCCGACGAAGGCCTTGGTCGGTGCGCCTTCGTAACCGCCGAACCAGCACATCGGCGACTGGGTACGGTCGATGGCCAGGATGCCTGGCTGGCCGACGCCCAGTTCTTTGTATTCGTCGTCGAGCACCACGATGCGGTGGCCCGGCGAGGCAAAACCGGCAGCGCCGACGTGCACCGGATGATCGAGGCCGTGGTGATTGCACAACACCATGCCCAGTTCGGTCTGGCCGTAATGGTCATGAATCACCACGCCGAGGTTATCGGCGAACCAGCGGATCACTTCCGGGTTCAGCGGCTCGCCGGCGCTGCTGACGATGCGCAGCTTGCCCTTGATCGAACGGGCGAACTCATCGCCACCGGCAATCAGCAAGCGATACGCGGTGGGTGAACCGGTGAGGTTGGTGATCCCGTATTTGTTGATCACCCGGCAGGTGCTTTCGAGGGTGAACGGGCCATCGTAAAAGGTGATCGGATGCCCCATCGCCATCGGCCCGGTGACGCCGAAATAGATGCCGTAGGCCCAACCCGGATCGGCGACGTTCCAGAACGCGTCTTCGGGGCGCAAATCTACTGCGTCACGGGTGTAACTCTGGAACGCGACGATGGCTTTCAGCGGCACCGACAGCGCTTTCGACGGGCCCGTGGTGCCCGAGGTGAACATCAACAGGAACGGGTCTTCGCCGGTCAGCAATACCGGTTCGCAGACGCTGGAGTAGTTGGCCAGTTCGGCCCAGAAACTGAAGTCGCCACGTACGATGCCCTGGCCCTTGGCGCCGCCAACGGTAACGATGGTCGGGCAGTCGGCCACTTCAGCCAGTTTCGGGCGATTGACTGCGTCGGTCACCACTACTTTGGCGCCGGAACTGCTCAGACGGTGTTCGATGGCTTTCGGGCCGAAGGCGGTAAACAGCGGCTGATAGACCGCGCCGATGCGCCAGGTGGCGAACACGGTGATCAGTAATTCGATGTTGCGTGGCAGGAGGCCGGCGACTTTATCGCCCTTCTTCACGCCCTGGGTCAGCAGGAAATTGGCGAAGCGCGCGGCTTTGTCCTGCAAGTCGCTGAAGGTGTAGGTCGCGCTGGCGCCGTCGCGGCCTTCCCAGAACAGCGCAATGCGCCCCGGCAAGGCATGCCGGTCGCAACACTCGACGCAGGCGTTGAGCGCGCTCAACGACCCTGTGAGCGCGGCATCGACGGTGTGCTGATAATTGAACTGTGACGTGGCAGACAAGTAATCGCGCATTGCCAGAATCCCTGTGTATTTTTATTAGGTTGGGGGGGAACCGTAACTAACAGGGAAATACTCGCTCTGCGCGGGGAGCGGGACAATGGTCAAAGCTATCAAGTTGTGTGACTGGTTTGGCCAAGGTCACTACCTACCTCGTTCCCACGCGCAGCAAAGGAATGCAGCCCGGGACGCTCCGCGTCCCAGAAGCGGACGCAGAGCGTCCATTGAGGCATTCCCACGCAGAGCGTGGGAACGATCGATCAGTCAGCCTCGTTAAGAATCAAACTCCGATAATGCCCCGGATTAGACCCCGACCACTTGCGAAACGCCTTGTAGAACGAGCTGGTATCGGCAAACCCCAAACGGGTAGCGATTTCGGCGAAGCTGATGGCAGGCTCCGCCAGCCAGACGATCGCCAGTTCCTTGCGCACGCTGTCTTTGAGCCCCTGATAGGTCTGGCCCTCTTCAGCCAGGCGCCTACGCAGGGTCGAGGCCGACATGCACAGTTGCTGCGCCAGCGCCTCGGTTTCCGGCCAGTGTTCGGCGGGCAGTTGCCGTAAGTCGTGCTTGATCCGACTGGCCAGGCTCTCGGGATCGCGGTACTTGACCAGAATGTTCGCCGGCGCATGGGCGAGGAATCGCTTCAGTTCTTCAGGGCTGCGCTTGATCGGCAAATCCAGGCAGTCAGCGGAGAAAATCATCCGCGTGCGCGGCCGGTCGAACCGCAGGTTCTCGGAGAACATCACCCGATAGTCATCGCAAAAATCCGGCGCCGGGCAACGCAACTCGATGGCCAGGATCGGAATCCGCCGCCCTGCCAGCCAGCAGGCAACGCCGTGCACGATCATCCAGTAAGTGAAATAGGTGAAGGCGCGGCGCGGGTCTTCGTCGTCCTCCAGCAGGACGATTTCCGCCAGGCTTTGCTGGCGAACCAATTGCGCGGGCATGCGCTCAAGCATCAAAGACAGAAAGCTCAGCCCCGAGGTCAGCCCGGCGGCCAGGCTCGGCTGAACCATGGAACAGCGACACAGAAACTCCAGGCTGCCGGACTTGAGTTTGCGCGGGTCCATGCCAAAAAACTCATCGTCCCCCCGCCGGGCCAACAAGCGCCACAGCCTTGCATAAGCAGTGGCCGGAACGCGGGCGTCGGTGGTTTCCAGCAGCGCCGGATCGATGCCGACCTTGTTCAACACCTCTTCGGTGGCCGCGCCCGGGGCGCAACTTTGCAACAGCGCTTCACGCACCAGTTGAATGGAGATGGTGTCTTTTTCCGACATTGACCGAGGCGAGCCTTGTTCTTGTTTGAGTGGTGAGCATATTAGCGCAGCCACCCGCCCGGCGCAGATCCCTGTGGGCAGCCTAGATCCCTGTGGGAGCGGGCTTGCTCGCGAAGGGGCCATAACAGTCAATATTGATGTCGCCTGACACACCGCTTTCGCGAGCAAGCCCGCTCCCACAGTGGATTTGAGTCGATCACAATTCCAATGTGGGAGCGAGCCTGCTCGCGATGGCATTTGGGCAGGCACCACACCTGCCCCGCCGTGCTAATCCCTACAAAATCCGATACAACAACCGCTCGATCCGCACCCGACTCACTCGCTTGAGAAACTTGGCCACTCCCGCCGGATAATCCGGCAGCGTTTCCAGATCCTGATACCGCCCGATGCGGCTGGTGTGCTGGAAAATCTCCGCCAACTCATTGCCACGCGGCTCCAGCAATTCACCTTTCGGATCATCGATCAGCAACGCGTTTTCCAGGTCGAGACGGAATGCACGCGGGTTGAGGTTGTTGCCGGTCAGCAAGGTATAGCGCTGATCGATCCACATGCCCTTCAGGTGATAGGTATTGTCGCCATCCTTCCACAAATGCAGGTTCAGCTTGCCACTGTCGATGCTGCGCTGATGGCGCTTGGCGAAGCGTCGCAGGCTGATTTCGTAAAGGTATGGCAGCGCCGCGATCACCTTGAACGGTTCGCTGGGCGGGATGTAGAAATCGTTGGCGGTTTTGTCGCCGACGATGATGTCGATCTTCACCCCCCGCGCCAGCGCCCGATTGATTTCCCGGGTCACCGCCAGCGGCAGGTTGAAGTACGGCGTGCAGATGGTCAGCTGATGTTGCGCACTGGCGATCAGCTCGCAAATCACCCGACTCAACGGGTTGTTCTTGCCCACACCGAGCAAGGGGCTGACGGATAAACCGCCCTTCGCCGTGCTGCCCGCCGTGGTGTCGTACGCCGCGTGCTTGAGACGGCTGCGCAAGTCACCGATGTCGTTACGCAGGCTGCGGGTGGTCGGCAGGTTCGGCAGGTCGAGGCGATGCACCGCTTTGGAGGCGATCAGACCGTGCTGAATCAGGTGCTGCATCGAATCGGCCAGCGCGTGATTCTGCAGCAGGTGATAACGGTCGAAGCGGTACTTGTCGAATTTATGCAGGTAAACGTTGTTCAGGCTCGCGCCGCTGTAGAGCACGCAATCGTCGATCACGAAGCCCTTCAGATGCAGTACGCCGAACAGCTCGCGGGTCTGCACCGGCACGCCGTACACCGGCACCACGCTTTCGTGGGTGCGGGTCGTTTCCTGATACCAGGCCGAGTTGCCCGGCTGCTTGCCGGCACCGATCAAACCGCGCTGGGCGCGCAACCAGTCCACGACCACCACCACGTCCAGTTCCGGGCGCGCCAGTTTGGCGGCGTGCAGGGCATCGAGGATTTCCTGCCCGGCCTCATCCTGTTGCAGGTACAGTGCGACGATATAGATGCGCCGGGTTGCCTGAGCGATTTGTTCCAGCAGGCAACGACGGAACTCGGCGGCGCCAGAGAGGATGGTGACGGCATCGGCGGTCAGCGGAAAACTGCGCAGTTTAGGCAGCAGAGAGCGTTTGAAAAGCGACGGCATAGGGCTCGCAAAGGGTCGAATCCGAAGAACCCGAGAGCTTACACCATGGATCGGTTTGGGTCTTGTTACTGTCTGTAATGGCCTCTTCGAGAGCAAGCCCGCCCCCCCATTTGAAATGCATTCCCCTGTGGGAGCGGGCTTGCTCGCGAAGGAAATTTTATGGGTGCCAAAAATAACCGCTTGACCATGGAGAACGATCATTCTACTGTTAGCCACATGAACGAAATCACTAGTAATGACACACGCGACATCATTCTGGATGTCACCGAAAAGTTGATCTACAAAAGTGGCATCGCTGCCACCGGCATGGATCTTCTGGTGAAAACCGCCGGCGTTTCCAGAAAAAGTATTTACCGCTACTTCGCCAACAAGGAGGAGCTTACCGTCGCGGCCCTGCAACGCCGCGATGTGCGCTGGATGCATTGGTACCGAACGGAAGTCGGCAAGGCACAAACCCCGGCCGAGCGGCTGCTCAACCTGTTTACCGTGCTCAAGACCTGGTTCGCCTCCGAAGGCTTTCGCGGGTGCGCATTCATTAACACCAGCGGCGAAACCGGTGATGCGCAAGACCCGGTTCGCCTGGTCGCCAAAGACCACAAACAGAAACTGCTCGACTATGTGTGCGAGCTCTGTACCGAACATGGCGCAACAGACCCGGAGACGCTGGCCAAACAGCTGCTGATCCTGATCGACGGTGCCATTACCGTAGCGCTTGTGATGGGTGATCACAGTGCCGCCGATAATGCGCAATGCATGGCGCGAAAGTTATTGGACCTGTAACACTTTTAATAAGCCCGACAACTTGCTTGAACGCTAATTTGATAGGGAGACTTAATATGTCTACTGCCGAAGTTCGTCCGCCATTGCCGCCGTTTACCCGTGAATCGGCCATCGAAAAAGTTCGCCTGGCCGAAGATGGCTGGAACTCCCGCGACCCGGAACGGGTGTCTCTTGCCTACACCCTGGACACCCAGTGGCGTAACCGCGCCGAGTTCGCTCACAACCGCGAAGAAGCCAAAGGTTTTCTGACCCGTAAATGGGCCAAGGAACTGGACTATCGGCTGATCAAGGAACTCTGGGCCCATGGCGACAACCGTATCGCCGTGCGTTATGCCTACGAATGGCATGACGACTCGGGTAACTGGTTCCGCTCCTACGGCAACGAGAACTGGGAGTTCGACGAGAACGGCTTGATGTTCAACCGTTACGCCTGCATCAACGACATGCCGATCAAGGAAAGCGACCGCAAGTTCCACTGGCCGCTGGGCCGTCGGCCGGATGATCACCCGGGCCTGTCTGATCTGGGTCTATAACTTCACCGAGTTCCCATGTGGGAGCGGGCTTGCCCGCGATGGCGATGTCACAGACAACATTTTTGTTGAATGTGAAACCGTCATCGCGGGCAAGCCCGGCCCCCACAGGTTTTTTGGTGTTCACCAAGGATTCGGCGTACCAGAGGCAATTGGCTGATGTGTCGCCTGGGCTGACGTCTTCGCGGGCCAGACAGGTCGCCGCAGAAGTTGGATATGGGTAAGATAGCGGCCCTTCCCCGCAGCTCTTTTCTGCGACCCTGCCGAATAAGCCCATTCCATGCCTTTCGAACTCAGCGTTGACCTCACTACCCTGGCCGTTCTGGCTCTCGTCGCTTTCATTGCCGGTTTCATCGACGCCATCGCCGGCGGTGGCGGTCTGTTGACCACCCCGGCGCTGCTGACCGCCGGCCTGCCGCCGCACTTGGTGCTGGGCACCAACAAGCTCAGTTCGACCTTCGGCTCGGCCACCGCCAGTTTCACTTTCTACCGGCGCAAACTGTTTCATCCACGGCAATGGATGCACGCCATTGTCGGCACGTTGGTGGGTGCGCTCACCGGCGCCGTGGTCGCGCATTACTTGCCGGCGGAATGGCTGAACAAGATGCTACCGGTGATCGTTTTCGCTTGTGGCCTGTACCTGTTGTTCGGCGGCACACCGAAGGCGCCGCTGGACAGCGACGCACCGATCAGGAAGAAGTGGCAATCGACTCAAGGCTTCAGCCTCGGCTTCTACGACGGCGTGGCCGGTCCGGGAACGGGAGCGTTCTGGACCGTCAGCAGCCTGCTGCTCTACCCCATCGACCTGGTCAAGGCCAGCGGCGTGGCGCGCAGCATGAACTTCGTCAGCAACATCGCGGCGCTGTCGGTGTTCATCTTTTCCGGGCAGGTGGACTGGATCATCGGCCTGAGCATGGGCCTGTCGGTGATGGTCGGCGCCTTCTTCGGCGCGCGCACCGCCATCAGCGGCGGCGCGAAATTCATTCGCCCGGTGTTCATCACCGTGGTGCTCGGCTTGACCGTCCGGTTAGCCTGGCAGCACTGGTTCAGCGTGGCCTAAGCGCCGCGCCACATAGACATCGATGAGGTAACGGGCAATCGAGCGTGACGCCGGCAACGGCGGCAGCTCGTGCACGTTGAACCACTGGGCGTCTTCGATCTCATCTTCCTGACAGACAATCTCGCCGCCGGCGTATTCGGCGTGAAAACCGAGCATCATCGAATGCGGGAACGGCCAGCACTGACTGCCCATGTACTGGATGTTCTTGACCTCGATCTGCACCTCTTCGCGGACCTCGCGAATCAGGCAATCCTCGGCCGACTCACCCGGCTCGGCAAACCCCGCCAACGTACTGTAGACCCCGGCGACAAAACGCGGCGAACGAGCCAGCAGAACCTCGTCGCCACGGGTCACCAGCACGATCATGCTCGGTGAAATGCGCGGATAGTGGCGTATATCACACGGCTCACAGTACATCGCCCGCTCACGCGGCACCTGGCTCATCACCTGTCCGCAATTGCCGCAAAAACGGTGTTCACGGGCCCAGGTACCGATTTGCGCGGCGTAGCCGAGCACCTTGTAGACAGTGTGATCACCCTCAAGCATGAACGCTCGCAGGCCTTTCCAGTTGCAGCCCGGTACTTCGCTGTGACTGCGCAACTCCAGCAGGTAGACCGGTTCGCCATCCAGGTGACCGATGCCATGCTCGGCGAGAATCGACAGATCCTGACGCTTGAGCCATTCGCGTGGAAACAGCGCGCCATTGTCATCGTACAAAAAGCCTTCAGGGCTGCGCGCCACGGCCCAACCGCCGGGTTGATCGGTGTCCAGTACTGCGGTGGTCCAGCGTGAAATCATGGTTAATCAATCCAGAAATTCGGGTTTCTGTTTGCTCATATGGGCGGCCATGGCCACGCGCAGATCGGTGGATTGCAGCATGGCGGCGTTCCAGGTGGCGACGTATTCGAGGCCGTCGTCGATGCGATGGTCACGCATGTAGCTGATCATTTCTTTGGTGCCGGTGACGGCAATCGGCGACTTGCCGGCAATCTCGCGGGCAATGCCCATCACGCCTTCAAGCAAGCTGGCGGCATCGCTGTAGACGCGATTGACCAGGCCAATGTTGCGCGCTTCGTCGGCGCCAAAGGTGCGACCAGTGTAAGCCAGTTCACGCAGCATGCCGTCACCGATTATCCGTGGCAAGCGTTGCAAAGTGCCAACATCGGCTGCCATGCCGATGTCGATTTCCTTGATGGAAAATTGCGCGTCCTCGGCGGCGTAACGCATGTCACAGGCTGAAATCAGGTCGATGGCGCCGCCCAGGCAATAACCCTGAATCGCCGCCAGCACCGGTTTGCGGCAATTGTCGACGGCATTGAAGGACGCTTGCAGCGTGAGGATCGTTCGTCGTAGCAGCCGTGCATTGCGGCTGACGTCCTTGCCCAACTCATTGAGCATACCGGCCATCATCATCAGGTCGATGCCCGACGAAAAATGCTTGCCGGCACCACTGAGCACCACCACACGGACTTCATCGGTATCGTCGATCCACTGGAAAATCTCGATGATCTCGCTCCAGAACGCGGCGTTCATCGAATTGATCTTTTCCGGGCGATTGATCTGCACATGGGCGATGTTATCGGCCAGTTCGACGCTGAAGGCGGTGTATTGAGACATGGCAGTGATCCTTTACCGGGGCGGAAAATGAGGCCCGAACTATAACAAGGCATTAGTGCCGACAGTAAGGCAGTGGTTCGGCCAAATGCGGGACTGGTTTCAGGTTCTTTAGCGTCTGGACTGACCTCATCGCGAGCAGGCTCGCTCCCACATTGGATCCTGGGCGTTCACAAATCCCCTGTGGGGGCGAGCCTGCTCGCGATTGGCCGCACCACCGAAATTATTGAGAAACCGACTTAGCACACGAGCAAACTTGTCACTATGCTTGCACCGGACTTTCCAAGGAGGAACCCCCATGCCAATCTCTTCACGAGCAGCCCTGCTGGTTATCGACGTACAGAACGACTTCATCCCCGGCGGTCAACTGCCGGTGCCGGAGGGCGACCTGATCGTGCCCTTGATTAACCGACTCGGGCGCCAGTTCAAGCAGGTCATCATTGCCCAGGACTGGCACCCGCCCGGCCATGCCTCATTCGCCTCCAGCCACCCGGGGCGCAAACCTTACGACGTGATTCAGTTGCCTTACGGTGAACAAACGCTTTGGCCTGAGCATTGCGTACGGGCCACACCCGGCGCCGAGTTCCACGCGAAACTGGACCTGCCCCACGCCCAACTGATCATCCGCAAGGGCTGCAATCCGGACATCGACAGCTATTCGGCGTTTCTGGAGGCGGATCGAACCACCACCACAGGCTTGGCCGGGTATCTTAAAGAACGTGGCATCGACACGGTTTACATGGTCGGGCTGGCACTGGATTTCTGCGTGATGTTTTCTGCGCTGGACGCGCGGGCGGCGGGGTTCAATGCGTTTGTGGTGATGGATGCATGTCGGGCGATTGATCTGGATGGATCGCTGGCGGCAGCGATTGATCGGATGCAAGTGGCTGGGGTCGGGTTGATTCCGTCAACCGAAATACTCGGCTGAACGATCATGCACAACCCCCATGGCAAATGACTCCTTGTGGCGAGGGAGCTTGCTCCCGCTCGGCTGCGAAGCAGTCGCAAAATCTTCGAATGAAGTCTCTCTGGAGAAATGTATTTGTAGGTATTGGGGGCGCTTCGCGCCCCAGCGGGAGCAAGCTCCCTCGCCACAGGTACGGTGAAAGATTCAAGTAGGTGTCGGCAACCAGAGTCGAAACCGCGCGCCCCCCAGCGGCGAAGCTTGCGCGGTGAGTGTGCCGCTCTGTGCTTCCAGTGCCCGGCGGCTGATCGCCAAGCCCAGCCCAAACCCACCCGTTGCGCGATCCCGACTACGATCCAGCCGATAAAACGGCTCGAAAATCCGCTCCCGCTCTTCTTCCGGAATGCCGATGCCATCGTCATCCACCCAGATCTCACAGCCTTTGGGGCACACCTGCACACCGATCTGAATCCGTTTTTCGCAATAGCGCATCGCATTGCGCAGCAGGTTCTGGATCGCCCGGGCGGTCAGTCGCGGGTCCAGAGAGAAGCGTTCGAGCTGGCCGTTAAGCAGCACATCGATCACGATCTCCGGTGACTCAAGTTCTTCATCGACGCTGCCCAAAATGCTGTCGATGAACTCATCCAGCGACACGTCGACCTGTTCCGGCAGCCGCCCCGGGTTTTGCAAGCGGCTGTAAGACAGTAACTCCAGCACCAGTTCATCCAGTTCGCGAATGTGCGCGACCAAGCCTTGCAGACGTTCGCGGCTGGTGGCCGGCAAGTCATCGGACAGTGCCAGGGCCAGGCCGAAATCCAGCCGCGTCAGTGGCGTGCGCAACTCATGGGACACGGCGTTGAGCAGATCGCGCTGTTGGTTGAGCAAGTTTTCGATGTCGCCGGCCATGGTGTCGAAAACATTGGCCAGGCTGCCGATGTTGGAGCTGGGGGAAATCTGCGTGCGCTCGCTCAAGTGGCCCTTGCCGAAGCGTTCGGCGGTGCCTTTGAGGCGTTCCAGGTCGCGCCAGTGCGGGCGCAACCACAGCAACAGACAGGCGAGCATGGTCGCGCCGATCAGCACGTTGATGCTCCAGTACAACCAACTGACGTCCGTCGGGTCCGGCGGCACGACCATCTTCACGACCAGTTGCTCGCTCAACGGCGCCACGGCCAAGGTGCGCCAGCCCCAATCGCCGATGCGCACGACGTTTTCCCCGCGCTGCAAGCGCGCACGTTCATCCAGAGTAAATTCGGCGTCATCGTTACGGGCCAGCACAATGTCCAGCGGCTGGAATTCCTTGTCCATTTCGTCTGCCAGCGCCGGCCACTGCTCAATAGGCACCGCGCGAAACTGCTTGACGATCAGCGTTTGCAAACCTCGGGAGTAGTCAAGGTTGTAGGTGACAAAACGCTCATGGAAAACCTGGATTACCAGATCCGGCACCAGGTAGATCGCCGCGCTGAACGAGACGATAGTCACCAGATAGAGGCGAAACAGGATTCTGAACATCGACTCAGCATTCCCACTCGGAGCGGCTGAACAGGTAGCCCTTGCCCCACACGGTCTTGATCTTGCGCGCCTCGCCAGCATGGTCGTCGAACTTGCGCCGCAGCTTGGAGATGGCCACGTCCACCGAGCGGTCGGTGCCGTTGAATTCGATACCGCGCAAGCGTTGCAGAATCTGATCGCGGCTCAGTACTTCGCCGGCATGCCGGGCCAGCACCACCAGCAAGTTGTATTCACCGCTGGACAGCTCGACCAGTTGCTCGCGCCAGGTCACGGTGCGCTCGGACAGGTCGATGCACAGGTTGCCCATGAGAATGCGATCGTTGGCGGTCATCGGTTCGCTGAGGCTGCTGCGGCGCAACAAGGTGCGCACCCGGGCCAGCAACACCCGTGGTTCGCAAGGTTTGGTGACGTAGTCGTCGGCGCCCATTTCCAGGCCCAGCACTTGATCGTGGCTGTCATCGCGGGCGGTGAGCATCAGGATCGGCAAAGTCGCCGAATCGGCTCGCAGCAAGCGGCAGACCTGCAAACCGTCGAGCCCCGGCAGCATCAGATCGAGAATCACCAGGTCCGGAGGATTGAGCCGCGCCCGTTCGCGCACAAGATCGCCACGGCTGATCACACTGACGCAATAGCCGTTGCGTTCCAGGTAGCTGGCAATCAGTTCGGAGAGCGCGGAGTCGTCTTCGACCAGGAGGATGTTGGGCATGGTGTTTCCAGAAAGTGCAGTGGCGCCGGATAAATCGTCATCGCGAGCAGGCTCGCTCCCACAAGGAATTTCATGTGGACACAAATTCTGTGAACACTACCGGACCACTGTGGGAGCGAGCCTGCTCGCGATAGCGATTTACCAGGCGCAAAGGAATCAAGCCGGCAAGGATATACGCCCTCACGCCCGCGCGAGCAAAACCCTTACACAATTTCACACAGCGCCTACAAAGCTTCACCGCTACCCTCGTCGGCCCCCCGTAGGATACGGGGGTCAATATTGGGGTACCTACA
Organism: Pseudomonas sp. NPDC089918; assembly: GCF_050280605.1. NCBI lineage: Bacteria > Pseudomonadati > Pseudomonadota > Gammaproteobacteria > Pseudomonadales > Pseudomonadaceae > Pseudomonas > Pseudomonas sp. NPDC089918. Next base: position 110,054 of record NZ_JBNNVP010000012.1, read on the forward strand.
TGTCAAAGAATCTGCTTGCCCGGCTCAGCCTGATTGCACTGGCATTGACGCTGAGCGCTTGTGATCAGTCCTCGACCGCCGAAGAACAGGCGCCGCTGGCCACCGTGCGGGTTGAAACCGTCGAAGCCCGGCCGCTGTCGATCAGCAGCGAGCTGAGCGGGCGGATTGTCGCGCCACGCATCGCCGAAGTGCGCGCCCGAGTCGCCGGCGTGGTGTTGCAGCAGGCCTTCCGTGAAGGCAGCGACGTAAAAAAAGGCGACGTTCTCTTCCGTATCGACCCGGCGCCGTTCAAGGCCGACCTGGACAGCGCAGAAGCCGCATTGCGCAAGGCCGAGGCCAATGCATTCCAGGCCAGATTGCAAGAACAGCGCTACGCCCAGTTGATCGAAGGCAACGCCATCAGCGGTCAGGATTATGACAACGCCCGGGCCAATGCCCGGCAGACCGCCGCCGATGTCGCCGCCAACAAAGCCGCCGTGGAGCGGGCGAAACTGAACCTGGGTTACGCCACCGTCACCGCGCCGATTTCCGGGCGCATCGGCCGAGCGCTGGTGACCGAAGGCGCGCTGGTCGGGCAGAACGAAACCACGCCGCTGGCACTGATTCAGCAGTTGAACCCGATCCACGCTGACCTGACGCAATCGACCCGTGAACTCAACGACCTGCGCCGCGCGTTCCGTTCCGGCCAGTTAAAGGAAGTGGGCCAGGGCCAGGCCAAAGCCACATTGATTCAGGACGACGGCAGCCTCTACCCGCTGCCGGGCAAGTTGCTGTTCACCGACATCACCGTCGACCCGGGCACCGGCCAGATCATCCTGCGCAGCGAGTTCCCCAACCCGGACCTCGACTTGTTGCCGGGCAGCTTCGTTCGCGTGCGCCTGGAGCAAGCGTTCAATCAGCAAGGCATCAGCGTGCCGCAACGGGCCATCCAGCGTGACAGTGCCGGCATCGCCCAAGTGCTGGTGCTCGACGCCGAACAGCGGGTCGGCCAGCAACCGGTCGAACTGGGCGCAGTGCAGAACGATCGCTGGATCGTCACCAACGGTCTCAAGCCCGGTGACCGCATCGTCACTGAAGGCCTGCAACACGCGCGCCCCGGTGAAAAAGTCCAGATAGATGACACCCCTCTTCCCCTTGCCCAGGTTTCTGGTCAGTAAGCAGGACGCTTTTTATGCCGCAGTTCTTTATCGACCGCCCGGTGTTCGCCTGGGTGATCGCCTTGTTCATCCTGCTGGCCGGTGCGCTGGCCATTGTGCAGTTGCCGGTGGCGCAGTACCCGAACGTTGCGCCGCCGAAAGTCGAAATCTATGCCACCTACCCCGGCGCATCGGCGCAGACCGTAGACGAAAGCGTGGTCAGCCTGATCGAGGAAGAGCTCAACGGCGCTGATCATCTGCTGTATTTCGAATCCCAGAGCAGCCTCGGCAGCGCCACCATCACCGCGACTTTCCAACCAGGCACTGACCCGGAAATGGCGCAGGTCGACGTGCAAAACCGCCTCAAAGTGGTCGAGTCGCGCTTGCCGCAAGCGGTGACTCAGCAAGGTTTGCAGGTTGAGAAAGTCTCCGCCGGTTTCCTGCTGCTGATCACCCTCACCTCCAGCGATGGCAAGCTCGACGACGTGGCGCTCAGCGACTACCTGGCGCGCAACGTGATGAACGAGATCAAGCGTCTGGACGGCGTCGGCAAGGCCCAGTTGTACGGTGCCGAACGGGCGATGCGGATCTGGATCGACCCGCGCAAGTTGATCGGATTCAACCTGACCCCGGCCGATGTCAACGCCGCCATCGTTGCGCAAAATGCTCAGGTTTCCGCGGGCAGCATCGGCGACTTGCCGACCCGCACCACCCAGGAAATCACTGCGACTATTCTGGTCAAAGGCCAGCTGTCGACACCTGAAGAATTCGCCGACATTGTCCTGAAGGCCAATCCTGACGGCTCCACGGTGCGCATCGGCGATGTGGCGCGGGTCGAGATCGGCAGCCAGGAATATCAATTCTCCACGCGCCTGAACGGCAAACCGTCGACCGCCGTCAGCGTGCAACTGTCGCCAGGCGCCAATGCCCTGAGCACCGCGACGCTGGTGCGGGCGAAGATGGATGAACTGGCGCGTTACTTCCCGGCCGGCGTGGAATACAAGATTCCGTACGACACTTCGCCCTTCGTCAAAGTCTCGATTACCAAGGTGGTCTACACCCTCATCGAGGCGATGGTGCTGGTGTTTGCGGTGATGTTCCTGTTCCTGCAAAACATCCGCTACACGCTGATCCCGACCCTGGTGGTGCCGGTGGCGCTGATGGGCACTTTCGCGACCATGCTCGCACTGGGCTTCTCGATCAACGTGCTGACCATGTTCGGCATGGTGCTGGCCATCGGCATTCTGGTGGACGACGCGATTGTGGTGGTGGAAAACGTCGAGCGGATCATGGCCACCGAAGGGCTGTCGCCCAAGGAAGCGACGCGCAAGGCGATGAAGCAGATCACCGGGGCGATCATCGGCATTACCCTGGTGCTGGTGGCGGTGTTCATTCCGATGGCGTTCATGCAGGGTTCGGTCGGGGTGATTTACCAGCAGTTCTCGCTCTCCATGGCCACGTCGATCCTGTTCTCGGCATTCCTCGCCCTGACCTTGACCCCGGCCCTGTGCGCGACGCTGCTCAAGCCAATTGCTCAGGGTGAACATCACGCCAAGGGCGGCTTCTTCGGCTGGTTCAACCGGCGCTTCGAACAACTGACCGAGCGTTATCAGGGCTGGGTCGCCTATGCACTGAAACGCACCGGGCGTTACCTGTTGATCTACGGCGTGCTGCTGATCGGTCTGGGGCTGTGCTTCAGTCGTCTGCCCTCCTCGTTCCTGCCGGTGGAAGACCAGGGTTACACCATCACCGACATTCAACTTCCACCGGGCGCGAGCAAGAATCGCACGGTGCAGGTGGTCGAGCAGATCGAAGCGCACAACGCCACCGAACCGGGCGTCGGCGACAGCACGGTGATTCTCGGTTTCAGCTTTTCCGGCAGCGGGCAGAACGCCGCACTGGCGTTTACCACGCTCAAGGATTGGTCGGATCGGGGCAGCGACGACTCGGCGAGTTCGATTGCCGACCGCGCCAACATCGCGCTCAGTCAGATCAAGGATGCCATGGCCTTCGCGGTCCTGCCGCCGCCGGTCGATGGCCTCGGCACTTCCAGTGGGTTCGAGTTCCGCCTGCAAGACCGTGGCGGCCTTGGCCATGCCACGCTGATGCAGGCGCGCAGCCAATTGCTGGCCGCCGCCGAGAAGAGCCCGGTCTTGATGAACGTGCGCGAAAGCGCCCTGGCCGAAGCGCCGCAGGTGCAACTGGAAGTCGACCGCAAGCAAGCCAACGCCTTGGGCATTTCGTTTGCCGACATCGGCAACGTGCTGTCCACCGCCGTCGGATCGGCCTACATCAACGACTTTCCCAATCAGGGACGGATGCAGCGAGTGGTGGTCCAGGCTGAAGGCGATCAGCGCAGTCAGGTCGACGACCTGCTGAAGATTCACGTGCGTAACAACGGCGAGAACATGGTGCCGTTGTCGGCTTTCGTTCGGGCCAACTGGACCCAGGGCCCGGCGCAATTAACCCGTTACAACGGCTACCCGGCCATCAGCATTTCCGGCGAACCGGCGCCCGGCTACAGCACTGGCGAAGCCATGGCGGAAATCGAACGGCTGGTGGCGCAAGGGCCGGCGGGATTAGGGCAAGAATGGACCGGGCTGTCGTTGCAGGAACGTTTGTCCGGCAGTCAGGCACCGATTCTGCTTGGGTTGTCGCTGCTGATCGTGTTCCTGTGCCTGGCGGCGCTGTATGAGAGTTGGTCGATTCCAACCTCGGTGTTGCTGGTGGTGCCGCTGGGTGTGCTCGGCGCGGTGCTGGCCGTGACCCTGCGCGGGATGCCCAACGATGTGTTCTTCAAGGTCGGGCTGATCACCATCATTGGCCTGTCGGCGAAGAATGCGATCCTGATCATCGAATTCGCCAAGCGCCTGTACGACGAAGGCCACGACCTGATCGACGCCACCCTGCAAGCCGCGCGTCTGCGGTTGCGGCCGATTGTCATGACGTCACTGGCATTCATCCTTGGCGTGGTGCCATTGGCGATTGCCACCGGGGCCAGCTCGGCGAGCCAGCAAGCCATCGGCACCGGCGTGATCGGCGGGATGATCACCGCGACCCTGGCAGTGGTGTTTGTTCCGGTGTTTTTTGTGGTGGTGATGAAACTGGTGCGCAAGCGCCATAAAGACATCTAACCAACAACACCAATCAACTGTGGGAGCGGGCTTGCTCGCGAAAGGGCCGTCACATTCAACATTGATGTTGGATGACACGCCGCCTTCGCGAGCAAGCCCGCTCCCACATTCGACCCCATTGGATTCAGTTTTGTGGTCACAACGGATTGCGCTGGGCTAAGGTGTTTAGACACCCAGGCCCATCGAGTTCCCATGCCCCTACTCGCCCGCACCCACCCTCGCCTGTCCGCCGCGGCCACACTCGGCGTCGCGGTGGGCATTCTGGCCCCTGCCGACTCGATCATCAGCAAAATCCTCATCGGCTGGAACACCGGGGTCTGGACCTATCTGGTGCTGATGCTCTGGCTCACCATGCGAGCCAAGGCCCCGGACGTCAAACGCATTGCCGAGGTAGAAGATGAAAATGCCGGTCTGGTGTTGCTGCTGGTGAGCATCGCGGCGCTGGCCAGCCTCGCCACCATCACCTTCGAACTCGCCGGCAGCCGGGATCTGGAAACCACCCGCAAATTGCTGCGCTACGGCGTCACGGCGTTGACGGTGATCGGCTCATGGCTGCTGATCGGGGTGATCTTCAGCGTGCACTATGCCCGGCTGTATTACACCTGGAACGGCAAAGAACCGGCACTGCGTTTTGCCGAAGATTTGAGAACCCCCGATTATTGGGACTTTCTGTATTTCTCATTCACCATCGGTGTGGCGGTGCAGACAGCGGATGTCGGCGTGGCCACGCGGGAGTTGCGCAAGATCGTGTTGGCGCAATCGTTGATCGGGTTTGTGTTCAATACAGCGATTTTGGGGTTCTCGATCAACATTGCTGCGGGACTGTTTGGCTGACCTCTGTGTGCAGACTGTTGTGTTCGGCGTGGCAGCCACTGCTGGTCTGAAGACGGGGATCGCCCAGCGTGCCTATTGCAACCACGGTTGCCCAGCCCTGTAAACTGTCAACAATGACAGTATACAGGGGGAGCAGAAACAGGCTTCCATAGCTCATCCAGACGTAGGGCCAGTAAAGGCCTTTGGATACTCTTATTCAAAGTAACGGAGACTACGTCCATGAGCATCATTAATCCTGTGATCAAACGAAGTGGTTTTGCAGAAGGCAACTATTTCATCGGCGATGCGTTCACCGGTGGAACGTTTTCCTTTAAGGCATTCAACGCCACTTCCCGACTTATCGATAGATTGAAGGCCGGACTGAAGAAACTCGACGTGGTGAAAATCACCGCCATCGAACGCACTCCTCCTCGCACCAGCGCAGGCCATACCAGCGTTCGGGAGTTGACCATTTCGCTTCCGATCGAACTTGCGATCGGCGAATATGAGCTCAAAGGCACTGACGGCACCAGCTTCAGTTTCAAAGACGCTGAAGGTAAGGTCGTTGAAGCGTCCTCCGGTACGCTCAAGATCCTGCCCTCGGAGGGGAACGTGGTCAAAGGTGAAATCAAGGCCGATCTTGACGTGCCGGGCTCAGAGGGAGAAACCTTTGCGCTTAAAGCGCGTTTCCAGGTACTGAAAGCGGGCTGATCCACCAGCACACATAAAAAAGGGAAGCCTGGCTTCCCTTTTTTATTGACGCCTGCAGTGGCGCTTAAAACTTGTAATGTGCCCCCATATTCAAACCAAAGTCCTTGGTAACGCCATCGCCCTTGCTGGTATCGAGCTCGGCATGCAACTGCCAACGATCATTCAACGTCCAGGATGCACCTGCGCCTACTTCAAAACGCGTACCGGAGAGATCGTTGTTGAACTTGTTATCGTTGACCCGAACTTCGTTGCTTTGCGCAAACTCATGCACCACCGCTGCGCGGATATGCGGCTGTACGATGCTGCCATTGGCCATGGTCATGCTGCGACCCAGGGTTGCACCGGCCTTGCCGAGAAGTGAATGCGTGGTATCGGCGTCGGCCCGCAGACCGTTGTCCAGCGTGAAATCCTTACCCTGAATCGATGCCGCTTGCCACTGGGTAAACAATTCGGCGTAGTAGCCATCTTTGATGTCTATGTGTTTGCCAAACTCGGCCGACGCACTGGCGCCCCAGTTGTTGTAGTCGCCTTCGGTGCGGGTGCCATCACTCAGTGCCACTTTGGCTTCGTTGCGAAAATGGTTGAGCTTGGCAACGGTATCCAGGTAGTAACCGCTGTCACCCAGCCAGGTGCCGTAGACACCGACCGATGTGCTGCCAATCTCACCGGAGCTGCCGCGGTGCAAGTCCAGGTCCGACTTGCTATAGCCGACAAATGCACCCAGTAACACTTGCTCGCCTGCGATCTGTACCGGAGTGTCGGCGCCCATTGCAATACCGTACTGGTTCTGGCTGTAACCATCGCCGAAAGCGTTGTTGTCGATGCTGTAGCGGTTGCCATAGCTACGGACCCAGCCACCCGACTGACCACCGTTGACGCGCAAGTCGCCCATACGATTGGTCAGCGAAGCCATTTCACCATAGATCACCGTCGGCGCGGTGCCGAACAGCGCCATGACCGAACGGGTCGGTGTACTCACTACCTCTTTATCGGGCTGCAGATACCAATCCTCGCCTGTCTTGACCAATTGGTAAGTGAAGGCGCCGGCATCGACCGGGCCGTTGAGCAGGCCGAAACGCGCATCGCCGCCGACCGTCTGGACGACTTTGATCGGTGTGTCGTTGACCGGATCGACACCGCTGCTAGACACCAACAGTTGGTGACTGCCAGCGGCATTGCCGGTGACGTTGAGCAAATCGGTCAGGCCCTGGTTGAAGTCGGTGCCGATTTCGAACGTACCGCTGCCGGCGAGACTCGCCACGTCCAACTGAAAGAAATCCTGATTGCCACCAAACCGCACGCGGCCGCCATTCAATGACAGGTTGTTCACCGACTGGCTGTCTGTCATCTGCCACAGCGCCTGGTTGTTGATGGCGAAATTAGTGACGTTGTTGACCTGCCCGGTAAGACTGGCGCCATTGTCCAGGGTCAGACTGGTAGCACTGTCCACCGCACCCGTGACATTGCCGCTCATAACACTCTGGTTGTTGACCTGCACATTGGCGACATCCTGCAGATTGCCGTTCAATGTCGAGCCGTTGTCCAGGATTACGCTGGAGGAGCGCAACACATCGCCGGTCATCGCACTGCGATTGTTGATCGATACATTGGCCACATCCTGAAGGTTGCCGGTCAGCGTCGAGGCGTTGTCCAGCGACACACTCGAAGCGGTCAGCACATTACCGGTCATGCGCGCCTGGTTGTTCAGCGCGACTGTGGTGACGTTTAGCATGTCGCCGGTCAGCGATGCGGTGTTCTGCAAGGTCACATTGGCCGTGCTGCCCTGGACCACCGTGACATTGCCGGCCAGGTCACTGTCATCCACCAGAAGGTTGGCCGAAGCCCCTGTACGCACCTCAAGCAAGGTGTTGTTGCCGGCGACCACGCTGGAACCATTACGTACCTGAATGTTGGCGACAGTCGGAAAGTTTGGCGCGTTGATGCCGACAACGATTGCCGAGCCGGTGCCACTCTCCACTCGGGAACTGTCCAGCACGATGGTTGAGGGAATGACCGCCGTTACCTGAGTGTCGGTTCCTACGCTCAGCGCGTTGAGGCCGCCGCGAATGGTGCTGCCGGTAGCGGTCAGCGAACCCTCGAGCAGGCGGATGCCGAAACTCGTCGCACCCGTGCCTTCTACGGTTGAGTTCTGCAGGTTCAGGTTGCTGAAACGGTTGCCCGCGATCCCGCCTTGCAGGCCGCGCACCACACTGTTGTTGCTCAGGTTGACGGAGGAGCCACCGACGCTGCCAACGTTGCGCACGGCAGAAATGCCGATCCCGTTGACACTGGTAACGGTCGAATTGTTCAGGGTGGCGGTGGCGTTGGTTAGAAAAATACCCTGTTCAATACCGCCCTCGCCGGCCGAGGTGATGGTGGAGTTGCTCAGGTCGACCAGACTCCCCGCCGAACCGGTAATACTCAGTGTGGTAGAACCCGATCCATTGAGGATGGCATTGGTCTGGAGTTGCCAGTTGTCCAGCGCAGTGCCGGCATTAATGGTCTGCGTGGTGCCCGCCGGGACGGTGGCCGCCTGGGTCAGGGAGGAATGGATCAGCAGCGGCGCCAAGGACCACAGGCAGACACTGATCGGGGATTTGGGAAAAGCAAAAAACGGTTTTGGCGACATGACTGGAGTCTCACTCGATTGCATTCCGTCAGGAACGAGTTGCCGACCTGAACTGCTCAAGTCGGACAATTAATGGTCGCCAGACTACGGATTAACCTCTCAACGATATGTAGGATAAGTCCGTAGGTGCGTACGACTTGTCCCTTTAATATGTGCGACGTTCCGTATCTGAACGTAAACGACTTCGCGATCCGGGAATGGGGACGAAAATTCTTTCGTCCCCATTCACAGACTCATACGGACTACAGATTTCCAGGCACTTCAGGGCGCTCTATCTCGCAATACACCAGACTGGAGTTCAGCAGTGCCACCTGCACAGTGGTCTCCGCCGTGACACCATTGACCGTATAAGCGATACGCGCGTAACGAGTCGCAGGCCGCGAGTTGCCAACAGGTGGCAGTTGAATGATCTTGATCCGGTCGTATTCGGTGAGGAAAAACTCCAGGTTTCCCGAGGCCGGCATCAGGCCGGAACGGGTGATCAGCGTGCCGGGAATGGCCGGGGCACCCACTGCATCGCTGGTGCGACCTTCGAACTCCAGATTGACCGTTGCGCCGGCCGGAATATTGCTATCGGGCCGAATACGGATGCGCAGACGGCGAGTCTGGTAAGGCGGCATCGGGCCATTCGGCACAACCGGATGGTTGAAGCTAGGGCAGTTGATTGTCTTCGCAATACGCTCCGCTATCGTGCTTCCCGTCGAAGTTCTGTAGCTCGAGAGCACGAGTTGCGGCACCGGCAGATTGATCACGATGGCCGTGACCTGAACATCGGTCGGAGGCATTTGTGACATGACAGTAGGGCTGCCGGGATAACCGATCGTGATGTAGGCTTTACGGGCATTGTCGCCCGTGCCGTTGCCTTCGGTCCTGATGGTTTCCCAGGGCAACGTGGTGGTGACCCGGGTATCGCCGCTACGCACCGGTATCTGTGCACCGACTTGTTTACCCTGGTAGTAGAACGTGACGACCTCACGCCCCGTAATCGGCCGGGCCGCTTCAGTCCACAGAGGCCAGATCATCGTCGCATCAAAACCGGACTGCGCGGGAGTCAGTGTATTGGGAGCCGGTGTTGGCGTACCCACACCCTGGACAACGACTGGAGCAATGTTGGGGTTTTCCAGCTCCGGCAGATTTGGCTGTTCCGGCCCTGCATAAGAAAGATCAAGAACGCCGACGGCGAGCGGAGAGGTCCCGTTGGGCGTAATGGTCGTACGCTCCAGTTCATACCAGTATTCGAACTCCACCTGATCGGCACGATTCGGATCGCCAAAGACATCTGCCCATGTGTCGTAATCCACCAGGAACTCTAGTTTGCCAACTGTACCGGGCGGTGGAACCGACTGCTCTGGAAGCGATATCTGATCTTGTGTGACCGTATTGCGGATGTACGGGATAATCCGGTCACCTGGCAACCAGTTGGAGGCGGCGGTGTAGCTGATTTCCATGATGGTCTTTGAAGGGGATTTCACGGTCGGCAAGGTGATCGACGTAACACCTTCTGGGAGCGGAATTTTTGGAACATTCAGGACCGGTTTCGGTGCGACAAACCTTCTGAACATATTAGTGATCGCGGCGTTGTTGCTGATGTTGCCTGGCAGGTCAGTCAGGTTGTACGAGTAGTAATACGTACCCTCTGGCAGTGCCCTGAGGAAATCCAGCTTAACATTGATAATGCCACCGGCGACCAGCGGACCACTGAACGCCTCGGTTTCACCCTGCATCAGCGCAAAGGTGGTCTGCTGTGAGATATAAAAGTTGACGGAATCCAAACCCGCCTCGAACTTTTTATAGCCGGTGGGGATAGTCAGATCAAGCCCCCCGGCGTTCGCCGGGTCGTTCAGCCATGCGTCATTGATTTCGACCGGTACGGTTCCGCCCAGCGTCAGAAGGGGCGGCCGCGGTCCCGTAACATTCCCCCTGCCTGGCTGTGATTGCCAGGGCGCGGTCAGGTCGACCAGAACTTCGAGCGGGCTAGACGTGTCGGGGTTATCAAAAATGTCAAAAATGAGGAACACGAAATAATACGGGGCGTATTCACCCTCCTCGTCGAACACGTCAACCAGGGCAGTGGTAGGCACATCGAATTCGATCGGGAACCCCCAACCACCGGCAGGCTTGCTTTTCGTCCCAACCAAAGTGATTGGATCGTAAGGAACTGGGTCAAGGCCACGAAGAAAAAGCTTGTGCAGTTCAACCCTTGCTCCGCCGTCGCCACTTGCATCTTCAATTTCCGTCAACTGGAATTTTACAATCCTGTCCTCTTTAAGCTGCTTGTACGTCAGTCGACCATCGGCCAGTTGATCAACAATTTTCGGAGGCTCGGCAAGCGCTCCGACGTCACTCGCCACCTTGCTGTCTTTAACGCTTGGATCTACAGGCATATTCATCTTCGTACTCTCCATCAGTGAGTGTGTGTTCGAACTGTCTGCGTTATTGCCAAACGAAGAATCGTGCGACGGCAGGCTGCAAGTTCCCGGCACTAACGTTTTACTGCGTTGCACATCATTTATTACTTCAGTGTTTACAGCGGTTGAACTTAATCCTCCGGACCGAGGCGGGGGACTGCAAGTTTGACTACTGCCCGGAATGACTCTATCAATTTTTACCAACGCTGATTCCGAGCGCCCCAGGGGAATGCCATTTCGATACAGGGTGTAACTGGCCAATGCGGACGAATTTCTTTCCATCGGCTTTATGTATTGCTCGTATTTATCGCTTCCGAGAATAAAAAACGTTCCATTGTCAGCTTGTGTTTTTGTCAGTACTTTTCTGACTTGTAACTTTGTTCCCGGAATCGGTTTAGTTCCGTTGAGACTATCGAAGCCCTCCCAATCCAGCACGCATACATCACCGGCTTCGAATCGACCGGGTTGAGCCTCGACACCGATCCACAATTCTTCCCACAACTTCGGAGTCGAATTGCAGTTGAGATACCCCCACAATGTCGCAGAAGGAAATGTCGGTTCTTCAAGGTTTATCGGTACAGGGCGACGAACAATAAAAGTCTGTGGCAGCGAAGTATCTTCATTGCCGTTATCGCCGATGGTGACCCGATAGCGCAGAACAATGTCGCCGTCACGTTGCAGATATTGCGCAGGCAACAAAAAGAATGGCGGAATGGTGACCGGGACTGGAAAAAAGTTGCTGTAAAACCGCGTTTCAGTCGTCGCACCCGGCTCCGTTACCCAGATCTCCAGCAAGTCGCTTTTACCGTCTTCAATGGATGGCGCAGCCCACATCGGGATCAGCAATCTGGCGCCATCGGTCGAAGCTGCCGGCGGAAGTACGCCATCAGCGCCAACCCCTTCGATCTCCAGAGGCACAGCAAATAAACCAACCGGAATTTCTGTAACTGAAGACATATCCATTTCCCCGAAAGAGCGCCATTTCAGCCCTGAGGGAAATTAGACCCCCTTGTGCCACTTCCGCCTACTGTCATATCTGACAGGTTTTTCGACCGTTCGTCGGTCTTGTCGCCGTACGCTGTTTCGCGGCTGTCTAAAAAACTTGACGATCCTTAGGGTAATGTTGTCTTCTGAAACCGGTTTCATCACCAAGCAATGTGACCTGTCGAGTAGCCCAATAAGAAGATCGCCCCATGAACGATTTCTCCGCCGCCCAGCGCAGCCGCGTGACCATGCTCGACGTCGCCGAACGCGCCGGCGTGTCTAAGGCCAGCGTCTCGCGCTTCATCGGCGATGACCGCGCCCTGCTCTCCGATGCCATCGCCCTGCGCATCGAGCAGGCGATCAGCGAATTGGGCTATCGCCCGAACCAGATGGCCCGCGGCCTGAAACGTGGGCGCACTCGCCTGATCGGCATGCTAGTGGCCGATATCCGTAACCCTTATTCGATTGCCGTGATGCACGGGGTGGAAACCGCTTGCCGTCAGCACGGCTACAGCCTGGTGGTGTGCAACACCGATCGCGATGACGAGCAAGAGCGTCAACACCTGGCGTTGCTGCGCTCGTACAACATCGAAGGCTTGATCGTGAACACCCTCGGCCATCACCGGGATGAGCTGCGCGAACTGCATCAGGAAATGCCGATGGTGCTGGTGGATCGCAAGGTCGATCAGCTCGAGAGCGATCTGGTGGGGCTGGATAATCCGGCCGCTGTCGAGATGGCCGTTGCCCACCTTGAAGAACGCGGTTATCGCGATGTGCTGATGGTCACCGAACCGTATGACGGCACCAGTTCGCGGATCGAGCGGGTCAGCAGTTTCAAGGCGCAGATCGAGCGGCTTCCGGCGCTCTCGGGCGCGGTGGTCGAAACCGGCGGCGATCTGACCGCTCGTTTGAATAACTTTCTGCAAACGCCTGGCCCTGGCCCGAAAGCGCTGTTTTGCGCCAACGGTATTGCCGCGCTGGCCAGCACTCATTCGTTGCGGGAGTTGAAGTGCGACCTGTTCGCGGAGGTCGGGTTGATTGCCCTGGATGATCTGGATTGGTATCCGCTGGTAGGGAGCGGGATTACCGCCCTCGCCCAGCCGACGACCGAGATTGGGGCGAGTGCGTTTGAGTGTTTACTCAAGCGACTGCGTGGGGATGACGGGCCGGTGCGGAGTCTGGATTTTTCGGCGCGGTTGATAGTGCGGGGGTCGACCGGTGGACATTCTCGGTGACATTTCTGACCTCATCGCGAGCAGGCTCGCTCCCACAGGGGATTTGTGGTGCACATTGTATTCGTGTAACGACACAGACCCCTTGTGGGAGCGAGCCTGCTCGCGATGAGGCCCTGAGAATCACCCCATAACGCAACGGCAAATTTTTTTGACCAAAAATGAAACCGGTTTCAGAGGTGAATAACAATGAACAAACCACCCGTTTCCATCAGCCTGTCCAGCTACGGCGCCGACCTCGTTCGCCAACGTGGCCAAGGCAGTTTTGTCGAGGTGCTGTCCGCTGCCGGCGCCACGCACATTGAATGGCGCGAAGAGCTGCTGACACTCGAAGACCCCACGCAATTGGCCTGCGCCACGCAATCCCGGGGCCTGGAAAGCATCTATTCCTCACCGATGGAATTGTGGCGGGCCGGGCAGTCGGCCCCCAATCCTGAACTGCTCTCGACCCTGGAGCGTGCCGAGGCATTCGGCGCCCAATGGCTGAAAGTCTCCCTGGGCTATTTCACCGACAACAACGATCTGCAGACGCTGGCGCTTGCGTTGCAACAGAGCCCGGTGCAGCTGCTGGTGGAAAACGACCAGACCTTGCACGGCGGCCGAATCGAACCCTTCCAGCGATTCTTCGCCAACGTCGAGCAGCACAACCTGCCGATCAAAATGACCTTCGATATCGGCAACTGGCAATGGCAGGACCAGTCCGCCGCCAGCGCCGCGCGGCTGCTCGGTCGATACGTCGGCTATGTGCATTGCAAAGCCGTGGCACGGCGGGCCGACGGCAAACTGGTGGCGGTGCCGCCGTCTGCCAGCGACCTGCATCTGTGGTGCCGACTGCTACGGCACATGGATCACGGCGTGATGCGCGCGGTGGAGTATCCACTGCAAGGCGATGACCTGGTGCAGTTGACCACCGAGCATGTCGCCGCCCTCTCCCACCTCGGTCAATCCCGCCTGGAGCCTGCTCATGTCTGAGATAGATATTCTGTCGTTCGGCGAAACCATGGCGATGTTCGTCGCTGAGCAGAACGGTGAACTGGCTGACGTCGACCACTTCCACAAGCGCATTGCCGGGGCCGACAGTAATGTCGCCATTGGTTTGTCGCGGTTGGGGTTTAACGTCGCCTGGCTGAGCCGGGTGGGCGCGGACTCGTTGGGTCGGTTCGTGATCGATACGCTGGAGAAAGAAGGCCTGGATTGCAGCCATGTTGACATCGACCCGGCGCACCCCACCGGGTTTCAACTCAAGTCCCGCACTGACGATGGCAGCGATCCGGTTGTCGAGTATTTCCGCCGTGGCTCGGCCGCCAGTCATTTGTCGGTGCAATCCATTGCCCCGCAACTGCTCGAGGCTCGTCACTTGCACGCCACGGGCATTCCCCCGGCGCTGTCTGCGTCGGCTAGGGAAATGTCTTTCGAGCTGATGACCCGCATGCGTAATGCCGGGCGCAGCGTGTCGTTCGACCCCAACCTGCGCCCGAGTCTGTGGGCCAGCGAGCAACAGATGATCCGCGAGATCAACCGTCTGGCCGCCCTCGCCCATTGGGTGCTGCCGGGTTTGAGCGAAGGGCGTTTGCTGACCGGTTTCGAAGACGCCGCCGACATCGCGGCGTTTTATCTCGACCAAGGCGTTGAAGCCGTGGCGATCAAACTCGGACCGCACGGCGCGTATTACCGAACCCATCTGGATGAAGGTTTCGTTGCAGGCGTGCCGGTGGAAACGGTGGTCGATACGGTCGGTGCCGGTGACGGGTTTGCCGTCGGCCTGATCAGTGCCCTGCTGGAAAACCACAGCGTTGCCCAAGCGGTGCAGCGTGCCAACTGGATTGGTAGCCGCGCGGTGCAGAGCCGTGGGGATATGGAGGGGTTGCCCAATCGGGCCGAGATGGATGCCGAATTCGGGGCCGCCAATCGCGAGCAGGCTCGCTCCCACATTGAATCGGGTTCAAACACAAATCCCCTGTGGGAGCGAGCCTGCTCGCGATGAGGCCATAACAGTCACTGCAAAAAGCTGATCCACACCCGTTACCTGCTGCGACAAAAACAACAAGCTCAGGAGCATCACTATGAAAACCGCAACACTGGCCACCCGCCGCTGGTGGTACATCATGCCGATCGTGTTCATCACCTACAGCCTGGCGTATCTGGACCGCGCCAACTATGGGTTCGCTGCCGCCTCCGGGATGGCTGCAGACCTGATGATCACCCCCGGGCTGTCGTCCTTGCTCGGCGCGCTGTTCTTCCTCGGTTATTTCTTCTTCCAGATTCCGGGCGCGATCTACGCCCAGAAGCACAGCGTGAAGAAGCTGATTTTCGTCAGCCTGATCCTCTGGGGCGGCCTGGCGACCTTGACCGGGATCGTCTCCAACGCCTACTGGCTGATCGTGATTCGCTTCATGCTCGGCGTGGTCGAAGCCGCCGTGATGCCGGCGATGCTGGTGTACCTGTGCCATTGGTTCACCCGTGCCGAACGCTCGCGCGCCAACACTTTTCTGATCCTCGGCAACCCGGTGACCATGCTCTGGATGTCGGTGGTGTCGGGCTACCTGATCCAGCATTTCAGCTGGCGCTGGATGTTCATCATTGAAGGCTTGCCGGCGGTGCTGTGGGCGTTTATCTGGTGGCGGCTGGCCGATGATCGTCCGGCTCAGGCCAAGTGGCTGAGCGACCAGGAAAAGCAGGATCTGGAAAGCGCCCTGGCCGCCGAACAGGTCGGCATCAAAGCGGTGAAAAACTACGCCGAAGCCTTCCGCTCGCCAAAAGTGATCATCCTCGCCTTGCAGTTTTTCTGCTGGAGCATCGGCGTCTACGGTTTCGTGTTGTGGCTGCCGTCAATCCTCAAGGCCGGCGCGCAGATGGACATGATCGAAGCCGGTTGGCTGTCGGCGTTGCCCTACCTGGCGGCGGTGATCGCCATGCTGCTGGTGTCCTGGGGCTCGGACAAACTGCAAAAACGCAAACGCTTCGTGTGGCCACCGCTGCTGATCGCCTCGATTGCGTTCTATGGCTCGTACGCCTTGGGCGCTGAACACTTCTGGTGGTCCTACACGCTGCTGGTGATTGCCGGCGCCTGCATGTACGCCCCGTACGGGCCGTTTTTCGCCATCGTCCCGGAAATCCTCCCGGCAAACGTCGCCGGTGGCGCCATGGCGTTGATCAACAGCATGGGCGCGCTCGGCTCATTTGGCGGCTCTTATCTGGTGGGTTACCTGAACAGCTCCACCGGATCGCCCGGTGCCTCTTATCTGCTGATGAGCGGCGCGTTGCTGCTGTCGGTGGTGCTGACGATTTTCCTCAAGCCCGGCGCCAGTGACCGGATCGCTGTGCCCCGGCCGGTGGCGGCTCATTCTTGATTTGATATAGAGATCACAACGATGAAAAAGCAGGTTGTGCTGTACAAGAAACTCTCGCCGCTGCTGATGGCTCGCTTGCATGAGCAGGCCGAGGTGACGCTGATCGACAGCCTCGACGCCGAGGGCTTGGCGCAACTGCGCCGGGCCCTGCCCCGTGCCCAAGGATTGCTCGGCGCCAGTCTAAAACTGGACGCCGGGTTACTGGATCTGGCGCCGAACCTGGAAGCCATTGCCAGCGTGTCCGTCGGCGTCGACAACTACGACATCGATTACCTGACCGAGCGGCGGATCCTGCTCAGCAATACCCCTGACGTGTTGACCGAAACTACTGCCGACACCGGTTTCGCGCTGATCCTGGCCACCGCCCGACGCGTGGTGGAGCTGGCTAACATGGTTCGCGCCGGCCAGTGGAGCCGAAACATTGGCCCGACGCATTTCGGCAGCGATGTACACGGCAAGACGCTGGGCATTATTGGCATGGGGCGGATCGGTGAGGCGCTGGCGCAACGCGGGCATTTCGGTTTTGGCATGCCGGTTGTGTATCACAGCCATTCGCCAAAACCGGCGGTGGAGCAGCGATTCAACGCGCAATATCGCAGCTTGAGCGATCTGCTGCAGCAGGCCGATTTCGTTTGCCTGACGTTACCGTTGACCGCTGCAACCGAAGGGATGATCGGCGCTGAACAGTTCGCCCTGATGCGCCCCGAAACGATCTTCATCAACATTTCCCGGGGCAAGGTGGTGGATGAGACTGCGCTGATCAAGGCGTTGCGGCAGAAGCGGATTCGCGCGGCGGGGCTGGATGTGTTTGAGCGTGAGCCGCTGGGCAATGACTCGCCGTTATTGCAGTTGAACAACGTAGTGGCGACGCCGCACATCGGGTCGGCGACGCATGAGACGCGGGAGGCGATGGCCCGGTGTGCGGTGGATAATCTGTTGGCGGCTTTGGCTGGGGAGCGGCCGGCTAATCTGGTGAATGCCGGGGCATGGGGCGGTCAGGAAGAGCCGAAACTCGTTCTCGCGACAGGCGGCATACAACCCGGTTAACCATCGCTTAACCCCATGGTCCAAAACTTTACTGGACCGCACGCCCTCAGCTCCTCTGACGCCCAGTGCGGCAGGTTCGACGTTGTTCAGTCGAACTGATTTCCCCTCTGCACTGGAGATTCACCATGAACACGCGAACACTGCTGATAACCACCGCCCTCGCCTGCACCGCGTTCGCCGGGCTTGCTCAGGCAAACGAGACGTCGTCCTCCCAGGCCGTGCCTTATCACTACGGCATGCAACTGCGGGTGGCCAAGGTCATTTCCCTGACTGAACCGCAAACGCAGGAATGCCAAGTGGTGACGGCCAACATGAAGTACATCGACACATCGAGTAAGCCTGCGGAAATTACGTACCAAAAACTGTCTGACGCGTGCAGCTATCAGAACTGACAGTAGTCCTGTGAGGGTTCTGGCGCTAAGCTCTGGCGCTTCCCTCACTGCCGCAAGGATTCGCCATGCAGTTCTCGTTTCGCACGCTGTCGACGTTCACCGCCGCTCTTTGTTTTCTGCTGGCGCTGGTCTGGGGTTTGATGCCGCAAGGGTTGCTGGCGATCTGGAGTATCGAGTATTCGTCCGCGGCGGGCTTTATCGCCCGGCGCAGTGCAGTGCTGTTCGGCGCATTGGGGGTGATGTTTTATCTGGTGCGGCAGGCGCCGCCCTCGGCAGCGCGAAGCGCGATGTGCAGCGGCTTTATGGTGGGGTGTTTCGGTTTGGCGGCACTGGGCTTCGGCGAATGGCTCAATGGACATGCCGGGCCGGGCATTTTGCTGGCGATCCTGGTGGAATTGGCGCTGGGTCTGGGGTTTATCCAGACCCGGCGCGTGTCGGTCGAAATGGGCGAAGCGGCCGGTTAATGAGCTTTTGACGTCGGGTGCAACAGCTCGCTGTGCCTGTTGTGCTCAAGGTCGGTGCGTAACTCGGCGATCAGATTATTGATTTCCCGGCACCCGTTGAGGCGATGGGCGTCTATGCCGGTGACGAACAGGTCAAGATGGTCAGTCTCGACGTCCGAATACACCTTGACGGTCATCGACAGGTCCGGCGACAGCGTGCATTGGCAGCGTTTCGGGAGAAAACTGCTTTCAACGATATTGCGTAGTTCCAAGGCAGAAAGAAACATGGCCACCCTCTCGGTATTGTGAGATTGCCAATCAAAAATCAATGTCGGTCGGAGCTCAAATCGCCCGTTCTTTTTCTTCTGTGCGGGCTTCATTGTTCCAACGTCCGACCGTTTTCTTGTGTTAGCACTGACTGGGCAGGAATCACGGTCAGCTCAAGACAGCTACAGCATAAAACATGCTCAGGATTTCGCTCTGCGCCTCGTCGGCAAATCAAGGGTTTGGCGGGGATGGCAATAAAACGACTCGGGCAAAATGCAAGAGAGGACTGTTTCAAGACCTGCATTTTGCAAACACCCCGGTGGCGGGTTTGCATTGGCTGAGGACGGCAGTGAGAATGCGGCCCATCCATTCAGTATCCGCTGACCCCACACACATGCAAGGAGGCATCATGGGTGCTTTGCCGCTTAACACGACCGTCGGGCTGATAGTTGCCATTTTGTCGTCCGTAGCCCACGCCGCAACCCTCGAAGACGTCGCGCCGTATCCCAAGCCTGAGAGCGGTTTTACCCGCCAGGTCATTCACCTCGCCCCGCAACAACAGGAAGACCGTTATCAGGTCGAAATTCTTGCCGGCAAGACCCTGACCGTGGACTGCAACCGTCAGCGCCTGGGCGGCATGCTTGAAGAAAAGAACCTTGAGGGCTGGGGTTACCCGTTTTACCGGCTGGAGAACGTCACCGGCCCGATGAGCACGCTAATGGCCTGCCCCGATAGCAAGCGCAAAAAGGACTTCGTACCGGTGGTCGGTGACGGTTTCAGGCTGCGTTACAACAGCAAGCTGCCGATCGTGCTCTACGTGCCCAAGGACGTCGAAGTGCGCTACCGGATCTGGTCGGCGTCGAGCCATGTCGAGAAAGCCGTTCAGGAATAACCGGCTCGTCCCTCACACCAGGGCGCCGCTCATCGCGGCGCGCTCGGCCACATGCCGCAAACTGTCGAAATTGATATTCGCTCCGGAATCGATAGCCACCAGGGTCTGACCCCGTGCGCCGGTTTGTGCCACGTACTGCTTGATCCCGGCCACGGCCAAGGCGCCGGAAGGTTCGGTGATCGAGCGGGTATCGTCGTAGATGTTCTTGATCGCGGCGCAGAGTTCGTCGTTGCTGACGGTCAGTACCTCATCGACGCAAAACCGGCAGATCTCGAAACCATGGGCGCCGATCTGAGCGACGGCCACGCCATCGGCGAAGGTGCCGACGGTTGGCAGTACGACACGTTCGCCTGCCTGTAATGCAGCCTGCAAGCAGGCGGAATGTTCCGACTCGACGCCGATGATGCGGATTTCAGGGCGCAGGTATTTGACGTACGCGGCGATGCCGGCGATCAAGCCACCGCCGCCCACCGGAACGAAGATCGCATCCAGCGGCCCCTGGTGCTGGCGCAGGATTTCCATGGCGACGGTGCCCTGCCCCGCGATCACGTCCGGGTCGTCGAAGGGCGAGACAAAGGTGCGGCCGGTTTGCTGCGCCAGGCTCAACGCGTATTCCAGGGCAAACGGAAAACTCTCGCCGTGCAGCAGCGCTTCGGCGCCTCGGCTGCGAACCCCGTGTACCTTCAATTCCGGCGTCGTACAGGGCATGACGATGGTTGCGCCGATCCCCAGCTCGCGGGCCGCCAATGCAACGCCTTGGGCATGATTGCCCGCCGAGGCCGTGATTACGCCACGAGCCTTCTGTTCATCGCTCAGGTTCACCAGTTTGTTGTAGGCGCCACGGATCTTGAAAGAAAAGGTCGGTTGCAAGTCTTCGCGCTTGAGCAGGATCTGATTGCCCAACGCCTCGGACAAGGCCGGCGCCGCTTGCAACGGCGTGCGCACGGCGAGTTCGTAAACCGGCGCGGCGAGGATCTTTTTCACGTAGTGCTCAAGCAAGCTCTGCTGGGCGGGCGTACTGTTCATGGTCGTCTCCTTGGTATCCGGGTTTACGCGGTCGGCGTAGGAGCTGCATGCGCCCGGTAAGCTCAAAACCCAAGAGACAGAAAGTAAAAACCCGCCTCTAGGGCGGGTTGGGTGCTGCAGTCGTGAGCTAGCCCGCCAAATAAGGAATGGCGGTAATAATGCTTGGCTGGCAGCGCAATACGGTGGAAGTCATGGCTGGAAATTAGCCGGAGGCTGATGGCAAGTCAATGGCCAATTTTCAAAGGCCGCTGTAGGCTGGCGATTCTGCTCATTGTCCCAAGGAAGGAAACCATGAAGTCTGTCGCCCTGCCCCTCATCGCCCTGATCGCTTTCGCCGGCTACACCGTTTCGGTGATGCTGCAGGCGGAGCAGTCGTTGCTCGACTTCGGCATCAGCCTGATGTCGCGGCCCGATACCGCGCAAGTGGTGATCGATTTATACCTGTTGGCGACGCTTGCCGGTATCTGGATGTACAAGGATGCGCGCCAGCGTGGGCAGTCGGGGTTATCGGTGGTTCCCTATCTGGTGGTGACGGCGGTTTTTGTGTCGGTCGGGCCGTTGTTGTACCTGGTGGTGCGGGGTATTCAACGCCGCAAGAACTCCATCGATGCCACTCAACAAGCATGATCCAGAATGGGTCTGATTTTGAGATAGCTATCGCGAGCAGGCTCGCTCCCACGGGGAGGGCTGCGCGGGACTCGGAAGTTGGGGCAACCCGGATCAAAATGTGGGAGCGGGCTTGCTCGCGAAGGCGATCTGACAACCGCCGAAGTCACTTCGCCAGGCGCTTGAGGCCAATCACCATCACCCCCGCCCCCAGCATCATCGCCGTCAGAAACAACGGATAGGAAATCCACCACGGCGTGCCAGTGGTCATCATGCTGAACTCGGACATGCCGCCAATGCTCGCAACCAGGTTCAACGGCAGAAACACCACGTTGATTAACGTCAGTTTGCGCAGCAGGTTGTTCATGCTGTTGTTCATCAGGTTGCCGCGCGCATCGATCAGCCCGGAGAACACCGTGGAGTAGATTTCCGCCTGCTTGTAGCACTGGTTGTTCTCGATAATCAGATCGTCGATCAAACCGATGGCTTCAGGGCTGAAGTGTTCCTTCGCCGCATGATTACGCAGCCGGGTCAGGACCGCGCCGTTGCTGTGAATGGCGTTGATGTAATAGATCAGGCTTTCGCTGAGGTTGAACATCTGGACCAGATGCTGGTTCTGCATCGAGGCATTGAATTTTTGTTGCAGCTCCCGGGCAACCATCTTGATCACCTTGAGGTGCCCCAGATAGTGGTGAATGTTGTTGAACAACAGGTCGAGCAACACATCCAGTGGTGTCTTCAGTGACTGCCGCGTGCCGAGGCCGCTGAGCGGCGAGTCGTCGGTGGCAATCACCAGCAGACGCCCCGGGGAAAACAGCAAGCCGCAGGACGACACTTCGAAGGCCAGGCTGCCGCCGCCGGAGTAGTTTTCCGGGCGTTTCCAGATCAGGAACAGGTTGTCGGGGTGGAACTCGATGCGCGACACCTCGTCGGGGTCCAGGGCTGAGGCCAGAGCGTGTTCATCGAGCTTGAAATGGCTGTGCAACAGATCCCGCTCGGCCGCATCGGGGTTGCTGAACAGCATCACGTCGGCGTCCAGCCGTTCGACCGCGTGCAGGGCGCCGTGGCTCAGTTCAAAGCTTTTGATCATCGGCCGCTCACCAGGCCTGGCCGCGGCGCTTGAGCTCCAGCCGACGGACAAACTCTTCCAGCACCAAGGAATACAAATCGTCCTGCAAGTAGGCGTCTTCGATGCCGGCGTCCATGTTCGGGTTGTCGTTGACTTCGATCACCACCACTTTGTCGCCGGACTGTTTGAGGTCGACGCCGTAGAGGCCGTCGCCGATGAGATTGGCGGTTTTCACCGCCAGTTCAACCACCGCTCGCGGCGCTTCGTGAACCGCCAGGGTGCGGCATTCGCCGTTGATGTCCTGGCCTTTGGCTTTGTGGTTGTAGATCTGCCAATGGCCCTTGGACATGAAGTACTGGCAGGCAAAGATCGGCTTGCGGTTGAGCACGCCAATGCGCCAGTCGTATTCGGTGTAGAAAAACTCCTGGGCCAGCAGCAACACCGAGTGTTCGAACAGTTCGGCGGTGGCTTCAAGCAAGGCTTGCTGGCTTTCGACCTTGATGACGCCCTTTGAGAAACAACCGTCGGGGATCTTCAGCACCAGTGGAAACCCCAGACGCTCGCCTACCCGCTCGAAATCTTCCGGTCGTTCCTTGTAGAGGATTTCAGTGGCGGGCATGCCCAGTTGATGGCTCTTGAGCAAATCGGTCAGGTAAACCTTGTTGGTGCAGCGCAGGATCGACGCCGGGTCATCCATCACCACCAAACCTTCGCTCTCGGCCTTTTTGGCGAAGCGGTAGGTGTGGTTGTCGACGCTCGTTGTCTCGCGGATCAGGAGCGCGTCGTATTCGGCGATTCGGGCGTAGTCCTTGCGTTCAATCAGCTCGACGTCGATGCCTAGTGTCTTGCCGACCCTGACGAAGTTGTCCAAAGCCTTGGGATTGGAGGGCGGCAATGCTTCTTGCGGATCGTGCAGAATGGCCAGGTCATAACGGGCCAATCGCCTGGAGCGCGGCATGCGCCAGATCTTGCGACTAAAACTGTCGAGCGCATTAGCGAATTGATCTTCCTGATCTTCACGCAACTTATGCAAAGCGCCAGACTTTACACCTTCGATGTGCCAACCGTTAGTTCGACGAAACTCAACCAGCAATATCGGACAAGGAAAAACCTCGAACAACTGTCGAGCCAGATCCTGCAATGGCTCGATAGCGGTTTTGCCGAAATACAGTGTCAGGGTAAATCCTTCGGTATCGCTGTAAAGATGATTGCTAAGAGCCTTTTCCAGGGTTTTATCCAGATCATCCAGGGCCAGCCCATACAGGGATTTTCGGGTCAGTTCGCTGATGGTCCGCACCGACGGTATAACCTTGTGCCCCCGCGCTTCGGCCAGCAGCGAGCAGTAATAACCGTGCCCGAGGTACTTGTAGCTGCGGCACAGGTTAATCACCTGAACCCGCTTGCCCTGCTCATTATCGCGGGTCTGTTCGAGGTATTCCTGGGCTGTGACGATGTCTTCACTGGGGAAATAGGAAGCCCAGTCTTCCTTACGTTCGACGATGATCATCAACTGGCTGGAAGTTCTGATCGAGCCATTCAAATAGTTTTCAGAAGTTATTGCCGTTATCAACTTTTGCTCAGATACTTCGCGCCAATGACCTTGTACCGCTGACATAGTGATTGATCCATTGAAGAACAAGACCTTTCCTATTAAGCACGAACTTTTTCGAAAGTCCCGTTTCGTTACGCAACTTTTACGGCGGTTATATGAATCCTGTTTTTCGCTTGGCGGTAGTTGAAGATATACCGTCACTGCTGGCACTCGAACAGCAATGTTTCACCACGGATCGGCTCAACAGTCGCAGTTTTCAATGGATGATTACTCGGGCTCACGGGCAACTGCTGGTGGCCCAACGAGACGAGCAATTGGTGGGCTATGCGGTGGTGCTGTTTCACCGGGGCACTTCATTGGCGCGCCTGTACTCGATTGCGATAGCCCTTGATGCTCGCGGCAGTGGACTGGGCAAGCAATTGCTCGAACGTGTCGAGGCCTGCGCCATCGAGCATGACTGCGCCTACCTGCGGCTGGAAGTGCGCATCGACAATCCAACGGCGATTGCTCTGTATGAGCGTAACGGCTACCGGCGTTTTGCGCTGATTCACGACTATTACCAGGACCATGCCGATGCGCTGCGCCTGGAAAAACGTATCCTCCAGCACCGCGATTCACGCAACATCAAGGTGCCTTACTACCCGCAAACCACCGAGTTCACCTGTGGTCCGGCCTGCCTGCTGATGGCCATGGGCGCGCTGCAAGACGATCGAGCGTTGGAGCGCGGCGAAGAACTGCAAATCTGGCGCGAGGCGACCACGGTGTTCATGACGTCTGGCCACGGTGGCTGCAGCCCTCAAGGTCTGGCGCTGGCAGCGTGGCGGCGTGGTTTTCGGGTGCGGCTGCAACTGAGCATGGCCGGGCCGCTGTTTCTCGACGGCGTGCGCGATGCGCATAAAAAAGACGTAATGCGCCTGGTACACGAGGCGTTCACGGCGCAGTTGCAAGCCACCGACGTGGAACGAATGATCGGCGGACCACTGGATCTGCCACGGTTACTGCACGATGGCGGACAGCCGCTGGTATTGATCAGCAGCTATCGCCTGACCCGTTCCAAGGCGCCGCACTGGGTGATCGTCACCGATTGCGATGAAGAGTTTGTCTATCTGCACGATCCGGATGTGGATCACAGCCAGCATCGTCAGCCGATGGACTGCCAGCACTTGCCTGTCAGCCATGGAGAATTCGACAAAATGTGCAGTTTCGGACGAGGCAAACTGCGGGCTGCGGTGATTCTCTATCGGCGTGAGTAAGTAAACGGGTGCGACCCATTGTGGCGAGGGGGCTTGCCCCCGTTGCGTTGCGAAGCGGCGCTGAACCTGCGACCTCATTCTTTCAGGCGTACGGCGTTTGCCGATTTTACGACTGCTGCGCAGCCGAACGGGGGCAAGCCCCCTCGCCACAGGTTATGCGTATTACTTCAGGCCAAGCTTGTACAGCCCCCCGTCATCTTCATCGGTCAGCAAATACAGATAACCATCCGGCCCCTGCCGTACATCACGAATCCGTTTGTTGAGCTCACCCAACAACCGCTCTTCGTGAACAACCTTGTCGCCTTCGAACTGCAGGCGAATCAGCTCCTGACTCACCAGCGCCCCGATAAACACGTTGTGCTGCCAGGCCTTGAAGCGATCGCCGTCATAGAAGGCCATGCCGCTGAGGCCAGGGGATTTTTCCCAGACATGGTGCGGGCCCACGGTACCTTCGGCGGCTTCGCCCTTGGCTTCCGGGATTGGCAGGCCGGAATAGTTGATGCCGTGGGTTGCCATCGGCCAGCCATAATTTTTGCCACGCTCGATGATGTTGATCTCGTCGCCGCCCCGTGGGCCGTGCTCGTTTTCCCAGAGCGTGCCGGTCCAGGGATTGAGTGCCGCGCCTTGCGGGTTGCGTTGGCCGTAAGACCAGATTTCCGGGCGAACGCCTTTTTGCCCGACAAAGGGATTGTCTTCCGGCACCTTGCCATCCGGATAGAGCCGCACGATCTTGCCTTGCAGCTTGTCGAGATCTTGCGCCGTGGGCCGGTCGTTATTCTCGCCCAAGGTGATGAACAGATAACCGTCACGGTCGAACACCAGTCGTGAGCCGAAATGGTTGCCGACGGAGAGCTTGGGCTCCTGACGGAAGATCACCCTGAAATCCTTGATCGCCGTCAGGTCTTCCGACAACCGTCCGCGACCGACCGCCGTGCCGGCCTTGCCGCCCTCACCGCCCCCTTCGGCGTAAGACAGATAGACCATGCGGTCTTGCTTGAAATCGGGCGACAACACCACATCGAGCAATCCGCCCTGCCCCTTGGCCCAGACCTGAGGCACACCATTGAGCGGACCCGAGAGTTTGCCCTCGGCACTGACCAGCCGCAGGTTGCCGGGCCGTTCGGTCACCAGCATCCCTTGGCGGTCGGGCAGAAACGCCAGCGCCCAAGGGTGGTCCAGGCCTTTAACGATCGGCGTGAGCTCAAGGGTGCCCTGCTCGCTTTTAAAATCCTGTGTTGGCGCTGCAAAGGCGGGCGCCGTGACGGTTAATAACGCGCTGGCACAGAAAGTGGCCAAGAGGGTTTTACGCAACATGCACGATTCCTTTTGTCGTCAATAGAGCTGGCAAGACTTCTGTCTCGCCGTTCAACGGTAGTTGCGGTCCGAGCCCCGGGGTGGTGGATTGGGAATGAATTTCGGTTGGCCGGTGGGAGCCTGTCGATCTTGCGGATAGCGATTGCCGATGCCGCCGTTATCGAGCGTTGGCGGTCGTGGCACAGGCACCGTGTTTGGCCCGCGGATTACCGGGATATTGGGTTGCGTGCCTTGCATGCTGTTGGGATTGGCCCGGCGAATCGGGCTGTTGTAGGGATTGTTGTTGCTTCCCGGTAGGTTCTGCGCCAGCAGCAAGGGCGAAGACGACGATGCGGCGTCTGCCAGAGCCAAAGGGCTTAGCACGCCACTCAATGCCAGCGCGATGACGCCGAGCACACATCGGTTCATGGGGGACCTCTCTAAATGAGCGTGCCATGCTTCATGGATGAATAGAGCCACGCTACGCCCAGGGTTCGGATTTGTTAACTAAAACCTCCCCCACAACATGTAACACGAGTTGACCGCACCGCCGATCCGCCAGCAGGACCGGGCCGCCGCCGACTGAAACTTTTGCCCTTGGCCACAGGTCACCTGAACATCAACGACGAGGTCACGACGATGGCACGGGCAATCTGGAAAGGCGCAATCAGTTTCGGTCTGGTGCACATCCCCGTGGCGCTGGTTTCGGCGACGTCTTCGCACGGGATCGATTTCAACTGGCTCGACAGCCGCAGCATGGACCCGGTCGGCTACAAGCGCATCAACAAGGCCACCGGCAAGGAAGTCACCCAAGAGCACATCGTCAAAGGGATCGAGTACGAAAAAGGACGTTACGTGGTGCTCAGTGAAGAGGAGATTCGCTCGGCTCATCCACTGTCGACCCAAACCATCGACATTTTTGCCTTTGTCGGCAGCGAGCAGATCCCCCTGCAAAACATCGACACGCCCTACTACCTGGCGCCGGACAAACGCGGCGGCAAGGTCTATGCGCTGTTGCGCGAAACCCTCAGTAAAACCGACAAGGTCGCCCTGGCCCGCGTGGTGTTGCATTCGCGCCAGCACCTGGCGGCCCTCATGCCGCTGGAATCAGCCATGGTGCTGGTGATGCTGCGCTGGCCCGCCGAAGTGCGCAGCATTGCTCAATTGGAACTGGGCAGTGAAGTGACCAAGCCGGATCTGGCCAAAGGTGAGTTGGAGATGGCCAAACGGCTGGTGGAAGACATGAGTGCCGACTGGACGCCCGAAGAGTACCGCGACAGTTTCGAAGACAAGATCATGGCGCTGGTCGAGAAGAAGGCGAATGAAGGCAAGATCGAAGATGTCGAAACCGTGACGGGTGAAGAGGTGCGTAAAACCGCCGATGTTATCGATCTGACCGAACTGCTCAAACGCAGTCTTGGTGGCAAGGGCGGCGGTAAAACGACAGCAAAAGCAAAAACGACTACAGACAAAAAAGCCACGAAGCATTCTCGCGGCTGACTGATGACAGGGACATCCATGAGTCAGGTGGTGTGAATCTCGGCCCCATCGCGAGCAGGCTCGCTCCCACATTGGATCTTGTGAACGACAAAAATCAAAGGTGGGAGCGAGCCTGCTCGCGATGGCGTCATGCGCCACAACACAAAACTCAGATCAAAACAAAAATCGCCAGCAACCCAGCAAAAACCGCCCATTTCTCCAGGTAGTAGCGAGTGCGGTTACGCTTCTTGAGCGCTTTGCCGCGCAGGCGAATCTTGTAGATTTTGGCAAACAAACGGTTGATCGCACCGGTCTTGTCACCCGCATCGTTCGGCGCACCCGCCGCTGCCATAACCGTATGGCTGAACCAACGGTTGAACGCCGCCGCCCAGCGATACTTCATCGGCCGCTCGATGTCACAGAACAGAATGATGCGGTTCTGCGCAGTGGTGTTTTCGGCGTAATGAATGAAAGTCTCATCGAACATCACGGCCTCGCCATCGCGCCAATGGTAGTTCTCACCATCGACGTTGATGTAGCAACCGGCATCGTTCGGCGTTTCCAGCCCCAAGTGATAACGGTAAGAACCGGCATACGGATCGCGGTGACGGACCAGTTTCGAACCCGGCGGCAGTTCGGCGAACATCGCGGCCTTGATCGAGCCGATGCTTTGCACCAGTTCAGTCGTACGCGGGCAGAGCTTTGCGGCGGACGGGTGACTGTCGCCGTACCATTTGAGGTAGAAACGCTTCCAGCCACTTTTGAAAAACGAGTTGAAACCAACGTCGTCGTACTGATTGGAACGTTTGATCTCCCCGGCCTTGAGCAAATTCTGGCCTTCAGCGCGAATCTCTTCCCAATGAGCCTGCAAAGGACTCAAGTCGGGAAAGTCTGCCGGATTGAGATAAGGCTTGTTCGGCGTTTTGGAGAACAGATAAAGGAAGCAATTGATCGGCGCCAGAAACGTCGAGTGGTCGCTTAACTGACGGCCTAATTTGTGGCGCACCTTTCCGCGCAAGTGAACATACGCGACGGAGATGACATAAATAGCGGCAATGATAAGTTTCACGAAAATCGTCACACGTCAGAAGTGAACAAACTGCGTCCCGATGGCGCGTTCTTGAGCCATGCCGATGGACGGCATGGGGTCGAAAGATGGCATTTTAGCCACACCTTGTAACTAATAGTTAACCTTCAACTGTGAAAATGTGTCCACGTTATTTTAGTAGCGCGGCTCGGCCGGTAATGCGAACCGCTCTCCCGATAGTAGCCTCATGCCATACCACCATCCGTCGAATATGTAAACACGACACTCTATACGCGGCCCCGTCTGGCTTAGGCTTTGCAAAGGCCGGACCTAGCAGCCCCAGAGCGACGTAATTCTGACGCGGCGGCAATTAAATTAACGATCAGGACTCCAGCGATACGCTTGGTCAGTCACCGGGAGATGTAACGTGTCAACTCTCAATGAAATCGCAGCGAACCACGCGAGAATGGCTAAGGCAAAAGAAGAAGAGTCGACCGGGCTGAGTGAGCGGCACCTTCAAATAGTGGGAAGTTTCGAAATCCCGTCTATCGATGACCAACAACACATTCCACTGCACCTTATCACCGGAGGGCAGGACAACCACCTCGTACAAGCCACTGGCTACTTGCTCTGAGTCTCGATCTGGTCAGTCGCCGGCTTGTCGCACGCTGTTCAACGTGCGGCAATGCCAGACTTTCAACCGCTGCCAGCGAGTTGTTTACAGTGGGCAGACAGCGACAACTTTATAATCACTGCCTGAAGAGGTGATCTGCACGGTCCATCCTTGCGCAAAAACCATGTCGTGATGCTCGACGATGGCACTGATGACGGGGCAAAGCTTGCTGGCTTCTTCTGGAGAGCTGTCTACCGAGATGTTGACCGAACGATCCTCGCTTGAGAACTCGGAGGCCTGAGTCAAGGCGTCGTTGCTATCCAGAATTTTGCAGAGCAATGAGGCGTTCTCAACGGACTCGTCTGTAGTGCCGGAGTAAGCATATTGAGCCGTTACAATCGTCAATAGAAAAAACAAACCTGTTGTATATTTGTGTCTCACTTCCATGTTTCCTTGGGTTGGGGGGAAGGAATACTAATCCATTAGCCGGTCAATAGTTTTGACGGCAGCCCTCTTCCCTCCAGCAACGCCCGCAGCACTGATACCGTCAAGCTCGTTTATTCCCCTTTGCCCAGCCGACGACCATTAAACCCAGGCCGGGAATCCACAGACCAGGCGCAGTGATAGCGAGACCGCAGACAGCCATTGGTAGCCCAGTCAGAAACATCGGGTTTCGAAACGCCTTATCCATAGCACCCTATCCTTTAAGCATTTCTCTCATTAAACCACTAAGCCTGTCGCTGACCTGCAAATAGTCATTGGCACCACTGCGACTCACAGGGGATTGCGTCGTTGTCGCCGTCCATTTTCATTCCCGGGCAATTTTGCAGAAAGTTTTTGGCCTCTGCGCACGAGGTCATCTGAGAACAATATTTGCGCCCATCACATTTGAATGGCGCTGAAACAGGCTTCGGCGCAGTCACGACTGTAGCGATTTCTTTGGGATTCGATAGTTGAGCCGTGGCCCAGGACTGTAGTTCAGGGGAAAACTTCCAAGCCAACAGACCCACAACAAGCATCACCAAAATCAGTTTCATTTTGATCCCACCCATGATGAGAGACCATTTGCGTTCTCACGTTGCCTGCTTTCCAGCGTAACGGCGGGCGAGGAGCGCGTCCTGGGCGAGAACCAGGAAGAGTATCTGCAAGACGAAGCGCTAGCGCGCCCGGAAACCCGAGCCCTTACGAAGAAGAATAGACCTCTCCCCACTTTCTGCTGTCACGCGTGGTATGGAGAGACGAATCTGAAGAGGTGCCCACCCTGACCAAGTGCTGGCCATTCAGCAATCCATCTGAAACACACGAGGCCGGGCAAGCGGTGCTGACTTTACCCAGAGCCACGCCAAGTGTCCCGAACACAACGCTGAACAAAAATAACATCGAGATCGCTCTACGCTCCCTTGCCTATCCAGGATGAACGACCTCCCAGCCAGCCCCCGGTTCTGCACAAACCGGGACCGAACCTTGAAGAAGCCTGCGACACGTTATCGCCCACCGTACAACTGCCGTCACACATATGCGACAATATGCGCAATGTCTGGCATGAATCCCGCCTTTTTTGCCCAACAGCTTGGACACAACGTCCAGATGCTGCTCTCGACTTATGCGCGCTGGTTGAACTCTAGCGGTGACTGGGAAGAGATGGAGTGAATCTCCAGAATGTCCCAGGAATGGCCCAAGCGCCAAATGCGCAGCTCGCAACCCATTGATAGGTAAAGTAATTGATCTCCACAGCTAACATCACGATGCAGTTCGGCGCCAAGCCGCTATTCGAAAACGTTTCGGTCAAATTCGGCGCCGGTAACCGCTACGGCCTGATCGGCGCCAACGGTTGCGGCAAGTCGACCTTCATGAAAATCCTCGGTGGCGACCTCGAGCCATCCGGCGGCCAGGTCATGCTCGAGCCGAACGTGCGTCTGGGTAAACTGCGTCAGGACCAGTTCGCCTACGAAGAATTTACCGTGATCGACACCGTGATCATGGGTCACGAAGAGCTGTGGAAGGTCAAGGCCGAGCGCGACCGCATCTACTCGCTGCCGGAAATGACCGAAGAAGACGGCATGGCCGTGGCCGAGCTGGAAACCGAATTCGCCGAAATGGACGGCTACACCGCCGAATCCCGCGCCGGTGAATTGCTGTTGGGTCTGGGTATCGGCATCGAGCAGCATTTTGGCCCGATGAGCGAAGTGTCCCCGGGCTGGAAACTGCGCGTGTTGCTGGCGCAGGCACTGTTCTCCGATCCTGAAGTGCTGTTGCTCGACGAACCGACCAACCACCTGGACATCAACACTATCCGCTGGCTGGAAAACATTCTGACCCAGCGCTCCAGCCTGATGATCATCATCTCCCACGACCGTCACTTCCTGAACAGCGTGTGCACCCACATGGCTGACCTGGACTACGGCGAGCTGCGCCTGTTCCCGGGCAACTACGACGAGTACATGACCGTGGCGACCCAGTCCCGCGAGCAACTTCTGTCGGACAACGCCAAGAAGAAGGCGCAGATTTCCGAGCTGCAATCGTTCGTCAGCCGCTTCTCGGCCAACGCCTCGAAAGCCAAGCAAGCGACCTCCCGCGCCAAGGCGATCGACAAGATCCAACTGGCCGAAGTCAAGCCTTCGAGCCGTGTGAGCCCGTTCATCCGTTTCGAACAAACCAAGAAGCTGCACCGTCAGGCGGTCATCGTCGAGCGCATGGCCAAAGGCTTCGACGGCAAGACACTGTTCAAGGACTTCAGCTTCCAGGTTGAAGCCGGCGAGCGCGTGGCGATCATCGGCCCGAACGGTATCGGTAAAACCACCCTGCTGCGCACCCTGGTCAACGAACTGACCCCGGATGCCGGTACCGTGAAGTGGACCGACGCCGCTGAACTGGGCTACTACGCCCAGGACCACGCACACGACTTCGAAGACGACTGCAACCTGTTCGACTGGATGGGCCAGTGGACCCAGGGCGGCGAACAACTGGTTCGCGGCACCCTCGGCCGGATGCTGTTCTCCAACGATGAAATCCTCAAGTCGGTCAAGGTTATCTCCGGTGGTGAGCAAGGTCGCATGCTGTTCGGCAAGCTGATCCTGCAAAAGCCGAACGTGCTGGTGATGGACGAGCCGACCAACCACTTGGACATGGAATCCATCGAGGCGCTGAACCTGGCGCTGGAGAACTACCCGGGCACGCTGATCTTCGTCAGCCACGACCGTGAGTTCGTATCGTCCCTGGCCACTCGCATCATCGAATTGAGCGCCGATGGCGTGATCGACTTCAGCGGCACCTATGACGACTACCTGCGTAGTCAGGGTGTTTTGATGTAAGACGGCTGCAAGCTTCAATTGAAAAGCCCTGTCCTGGTGACGGGGCTGATCGTTCCCACGCTCTGCGTGGGAATGCCGCCAGGGACGCTCCGCGTTCCCGCTTTGAAGGGTGACGCAGAGCGTCACGGGATGCATTCCCACGCAGAGCGTGGGAACGATCGCCAGCTGTATCGTTAGCCTGCTTCCTTTTATTCCCCACCCACGCCATGATGCAGTTCTCCTACCGCCGCCCGCGAAAGAGCTCTCATGTCTGTGCAGCAACTGCCCCCGCAAAGCTCCATGGCGATCACCCTGCAGATCGTCTCCATCGTTTTCTATACCTTTATTGCCTTCCTCTGCATCGGCCTGCCGATTGCGGTGTTGCCGGGGTATGTCCATGAACAGTTGGGATTCAGCGCCATCGTGGCGGGGCTCACTATTGGTTCTCAGTACCTGGCCACCCTGCTCAGCCGGCCCATGGCCGGACGTCTGTCGGACAGCATCGGTACCAAACGGGCGATTGTTTACGGGTTGTCGGGGATTGCGTTGAGCGGCGTGCTGACACTGCTGTCGACCCTACTGCAGGGTTTGCCGTTGTTGAGCCTGATCATCCTGATCGCTGGCCGCTTATTGCTGGGCATCGCCCAAGGATTGATCGGGGTCGGCACGATCAGTTGGTGCATGGGCCAGGTCGGTGCCGAGCACACGGCGCGTTCGATTTCCTGGAACGGGATCGCCTCGTACGGCGCCATCGCCATCGGTGCGCCACTAGGGGTGGTGATGGTCGCTGAACTGGGGTTCGCCAGCCTCGGGATCGCGCTGTCGTTACTGGCCCTGCTGGCGCTGCTGTTGATCCGCAACAAACCTTCGGTGCCGGTGATTCGCGGCGAGCGCCTGCCGTTCTGGGCGGTGTTCGGGCGCATTGCCCCCTTCGGCGCGAGTCTGAGCCTGGCGTCCATCGGATACGGCACGCTCACTACCTTTATTACCCTGTATTACGTCAACCTTGGCTGGACCGGCGCGGCTTATTGCCTGACGGTATTCGGGGTCTGTTTCATTCTGGCGCGACTGTTGTTCATCTCCAGCATCAGCCGTTTCGGTGGCTTCACCTCAGCCATCGCCTGCATGACCATTGAAACCGTGGGGCTGGTCTTGCTGTGGCTGGCGCCCTCGACGGGTTATGCCTTGATCGGCGCCGGGCTGACCGGGTTCGGTCTGTCGCTGGTGTATCCGGCGCTGGGGGTGGAAGCGATCAAGCAAGTGCCCAATTCCAGTCGCGGAGCGGGTTTGAGTGCCTATGCGGTGTTTTTCGATCTGGCGCTGGCGATTGCCGGACCGCTGATGGGCGCGGTGGCGTTGAACCTGGGGTATTCGTGGATTTTCTTTAGTGCGGCGATGTTGTCGATAACCGGACTCGGTTTGACCTTATTACTGAAACACCGCGCAATGACCTGACACCTGCAATCCCTTGTGGGAGCGAGCCTGTGGCGAGGGGGCTTGCCCCCGTTGGGCTGCGAAGCAGTCCCCAAATCTCTGATGTACCAAAAATTTTGTGAGTGCTACGCACTCAAACGGGG
>NZ_JBNNVP010000013.1:0-142978 GCF_050280605.1 Pseudomonas sp. NPDC089918
GCCAGCGGCAGCGTGACCGGTATCTTCCAGTCCGGCGCCGACACGCCGCTGACCTATGCCTTGTCGAGTAACACCAGCGGCTTGCCGGCGCTGAGTTCGGCCGGGGTGGCGCTGGTGTACAGCGTCGTGGGCAATACGCTCACCGCCACGGCCGGCGCGACCGATGTGTTCACCTTCAGCCTCACCGCAGCGGGTGCCTACACCTTCACGCTGCTCAAGCCGCTGGATCACGCCGCCGGTAACAACGAGAACGACATCACCCTCAACCTGGGCTCGCTGCTGCAAGCCACCGACAAGGATGGTGACACGGTGACGGCCGCGGCCGAGAAACTGGTCATCACCGTCGACGACGACACGCCGACGGCGACCGGTACTGCCGCAACGGGAACCGTCGACGAGGACGGCCTGGCCAATGGCATTGCCGGTGGTACGGGCGACGTGACCGGCGAGGCGACCACGGCCAGCGGCAGCGTAACCGGCATCTTCCAGTCGGGCGCCGACACGCCGCTAAGCTATGCCTTGTCGAGTAACACCAGCGGCTTGCCGGCGCTGAGCTCGGCCGGGGTGGCGCTGGTGTACAGCGTCGCGGGCAACACGCTCACCGCCAAGGCCGGCGTAGCCGGTGCCAACGTGTTCACGTTCAGCCTCACCGCAGCGGGTGTGTACAGCTTCACGCTGCTCAAGCAGCTGGATCACGTGGATGGCAACGACGAGAACGACATCACCATCAACCTGGGCACGCTGCTGCAGGCCACCGACTACGATGGCGATACGGTGACGGCCGCGGCCGACAAACTGGTCATCACCGTCGACGACGATACGCCCGTTATAGGGACCGCCCCTGTGCAGGATCTCGATCCCACTTTGGGTGCGACGTCATGGACCTTTTCGGGTGACTTCGCCTACTCGATAGGTGCGGACCAGCGCGGGCCGACCTACTCTTCGGCAGCGGACAGTGATTTTGCCGAACTCGCCCTCTCTGGTTCGGCGAACGATGTTGCGATCGTTAATCCAACGGTCACCTGGGATTCAGAGAATCTCAACGCTGCCACGTTTAACGTGTCGTTCGAATACGATCACGATCGCAATGCTGCCACCGCGACTGAACTGGTGGAAGGCACGCTGGTGTTTGACAAAGTCAATGACACCTATACCTTCGAGATGGATGCGCTGCAAGTGAAGCAAGACGTCACGCTGGGCGAAGGCACTGGATACGAAACGTATGACGTGGGTGGCACGAGTCCTTCCAGTGGCCCATCACCTGTGGCTACTGGGAAGCTTGGGGAAGGTTTCTACATCCAGATCACGGGCTTCGAGGCACCACTTAGTGCCGGCGGCAATACTGCCGTGGCGGCGGGTGAGCTGGTGAGCGGCACGCAGGCCCCTGTAACCTTGTCCAGCACTGCTCTGGGCGTTTCCGGAAATACGATCCAGGCAGGTGAAGCGGCCAACATCAATTTCTTCCAGACTGATCCGAAAGGAGATCTGGGCGCGACCAATTTTAGTTACGCGACCGATTTCTTTATCAAGTTCGATGGATACGAGACTGAAAGCGATGATCTTGTGCTTATAGTCAGTCTTGCTGATGCAAATAATTCTTCCATCACTACGACACGTGCCATCTACGTCGACCAAGGCGATGTGTACGAGAACGATACAAACAACGCCGATCTTGTTGGAACCAAGTACGAGGCCCTTATCCTCGATGACCTAGCCGATCCGAACGACCCGTTCCTGGACAACAATGATGCTCTATTGATTGTTGAAAGTAATGACTTCAACATTCAGGCCGGTGATAACTGGCTCATCAAGGGCATTCAGATTCTTTCGAATGATGCTGGCCTTACGGGCAGCGCGATAAATCTGAATCGCAATGTCGGTGCCGATGGCGCAAGCAGCACTGCCGCACAGCCGGTCGTTGGTCTCGTCGGGCCTGGAAACACGATTGCGGAGGATACGAGTACGAATCCGCTGAAGATCATCGATGCTGGTTTCTCCACCACCACGACTACACCAGCTACCCTTGATCTAACGCTGGATTTCAAAGTCGTCGATAGCGATAGCGATTTCACCGCTGTACAGACGATTGATATCGAAAATCCTGTCGTGGTCGAACTGGTGGGATTAACTAACTTGGCACCGACAGATTTCGTGCTTTGATCCGCTAAGAAGAGTACGCGCGCGACAGGATGTAAAACCTGTCCCGCGCGGTAATGCTGGCGACACGGTGATCGTATTGGTCGGTGTCAATCTTGCAACCGAAGTTGCACCGGGAGACTTCGTCTGATCCCTTAATTTGCATGACTTCTTCAGGAGGTGTTTATTGGTTAGCCTCGCGGCCCACAAGGCAGCGGGGCTTTCCATTTCCGGTCTACCTCCCGGTATCCAATGTCGGTTGCCAAACGGAATCGAGTCCCCAACACCCTCTCTGATCAGGGCTTATGGTTGATCCATGGACCCTGTACTCATCCCGTCGCCCCCTCCCAAGTAGTCTGAAACTCCCACCCCACTTGGGAGTATCGGCCGATGCGCAATAGCCGGCGCTTATCCATAGTTGCGGCCAATGGTCAACGGTCAGGCCAAGATGACCGCAACTGCTCTGGAGAAAGATCATGGCTATTGGAATCACCGGCGTGAACGTTTCGCTGGACGAAACGTCCGGTTTGCAGAATGCCACCGCCACGCCAACCCCTACGGGAGACGCTGACGACAACGACATTCTGGTGACCTCCCTGCCCTCGACCTTTGCTACCCGTTTGACCGCACTGAGTGCCGGTACCGCAACGGGGGCAGCGTTGAGTGGCTATACCGGTGCCGTGGGCAATACAGGCAGCAATGCGTTCACCATCACCGCAGACCCCGGAGCCAGCATTACCAATATCAGCTTCGTCGACAGCAATGGCGCACCGCTCAATGGTCTGGACAGCGGTCTGGATACCCTCGATGGCACCAGCATCCTTCTCTATACGGACGCGAACAACGACAACATCGTTCTGGGCCGAGCCGGGAGCGCTACCGGCGCGATCGTGTTCGCCGCCTATATCGAAGAAACCGGATCGCCGGTCTCGGGCGGCAAGATCTGGACCGTGGAGTACCAACCGCTCAAGCATCCAGATGCTGCGAACGCCGATGATTCGCTCAATCTGCTGAATAAGGTATTCGTCGGAACCAGTCAGGACCTGGAATTCAGCCTGGCCGGTGTGCCTTCCGGTGCGAACCTCTTCCTGATGTTCACGAAGGCAAACCCGGCAACTGAAACGGTCGATGGTGTCGTGCGGATCACGGATCCCACCATCATCGCCACCGGTAAGGACCCTGCAGACCAGTCAAGCGGCGCCAATATCAACACTGGCGACACGATCATTACCAGCCAGGCGGCTAACCCGACCACCTTCGGCACCAACAATCAGATGATTACGGAACAGGATGGCATCCGCTTTTCGTTCGTCACCGGTGCCAGGCAGGATGTGACCATTCCCAACCTGAGTCAGACCGAAGCAAATTTTGAATCCAACATCGACTTTACCGGCGTCTTCAACGCAAGGATGGCTAATTTCGACGTCGTACAGCTGCAAAGCGGCAAGAGTGCCGTGGTAAAAATCAGCGCATTCACCACCGCTGCTGAACCTGGCGTGAACTTCATCAACGGCTATGCGGGTGATACGTCAATTGCCATCACCAATGTTCGCGTCTTCAACAGCGCCGGGGTGGTGATCGAGAATTCAAACGGATCGGTGAATGATCCGGCCATTGGCATCACCTTTTCCGGTGGGGTTGCTACCATCACCGGCGTTTTGGCCGGCTACCAGATTGAATACACCACAGCGTCGGATCACAACCGCGTGCTCGTCGAGAACGGCGCGGCCCTCGACGCCAGGGGTAATACCCACGCCGATTTCGATATCGGTGGTTTCACGCTGGTCCAGGCCTCTGTTTCGAAAACCGAAATCGGCTCCAAAATGATCTTCGAGGACGACGGCCCGAGCGCGGACGTGGTTGATGGCGGCGGCGCGGTGACGATCGACGAGACGGCTGGCAACCAGGACAACGACAGCGACCTGGCAGCGGTTCTGGCCCTGTTCGACACAGAAGTAACGAATAAAGGCACGGACTTGAATCCAACCGAGTTCGCGATCAGCACCACACCTTTGGCCACCACGACACTGAGCAGCTTTGGCCAGGACGCCGCGGGCGGGACGAAAGTGCTGTCGCTGGCGATTGTGGGCGGTGATGGCACCGACTCGTTGCTCAACACCACCGATGGCAAGGACATCAAGCTGTTCAAGGAAGGCAATCTGATTGTCGGCCGCTATGACGTGGCCAATGGCACGGTCACGGCAGATGATCCGGCGGCGTTCGCGATTGCGCTGCAGCAGGACGGCAACGTGGCGGTGGCGCAGTATGTCTCGCTCACGCACCCTGTCGCCGGTAGTTCGGCGGCGGATCATGACGACCGGGTCGATTTGGCCGGCCTGGTCAATGCGGTGGTGACGGTGACCGACGGCGACGGCGACACCAGCACCGACAGCGTCGGCATCGGCGATGACATCAACTTCGACGACGACGGGCCGAGCGCGGACGTGGCCGATGGCGGCGGTTCAGTAACAATCGACGAGACGGCCGGCAACCAGGATAACGACAGCGATGCGGCGGCGGTTCTGGCGCTGTTCGACACGGAAGTGCTGAACAAGGGCACGGACTTGAGTCCAGCGGAGTTCGCGATCAGCACCACGCCTTTGGCCACTACGGCGCTCAGCAGCTTTGGCCAGGACCAGGAGGGTGCGACGAAAGTGCTGTCGCTGGCGATTGTGGGCGGTAATGGCACCGACTCGCTGCTCAACACCACCGATGGCAAGGACATCAAGCTGTTCAAGGAAGGCGATCTGATTGTCGGCCGCTATGACGTGGCCAATGGCACGGTCACGGGAGCCGATCCGGCGGCGTTCGCGATTGCGCTGTTGCAGGACGGCAACGTGGCGGTGGCGCAGTATGTTTCGCTCACGCACCCTATCGCCGGCAGCTCGGCGGCTGCCCATGACGATCAGGTCAATCTGGCCGGCCTGATCAACGCAGTGGTGACGGTGACCGACGGCGACGGCGACACCAGCACCGACAGCGTCGGTATCGGCGGCGACATCAACTTCGACGACGACGGGCCGGCGGCGTCAGCCAACAGCACGGTGCTGCTCGACGACGATGCACTCACCGGTGGCAATCCCGGCGGTACGGACGACGATGTAAACGCGGCTAACGCAAGCGGCACGCTGGGCCACGACTTTGGTCAGGACGGGGCCGGAACGGTGGCCTATCTGACCAGCGGCGCACCCACAGGCTTCACCTATGTGGCCGATGGCACCAGCTTGTTGGTCAAGCAGGGCACGACCACGGTGCTGACCCTGACGATGGTTGCGGCAACAGGTGCCTACTCGGTGGTGCAAAACAATCCGATCGCTCATGCGGCGGGTCTGAACGAGAACAACCAGGCGTTCACCATCAGCTACCGGGTGACCGATGGTGATGGCGATACGGCCGACGGCACGCTGGGGATCAACGTCGATGACGATACCCCCGTTATCGAGACAGCCCCTGTGCAGGATGTCGATCCCACTTTGGGTGCGACGTCATGGACCTTTTCGGGTGACTTCGCCTACTCGATAGGTGCGGACAAGCGCGGGCCGACCTACTCTTCGGCAGCGGACAGTGATTTTGCCGCCCTCGCCCTTTCTGGTTCGGCGAACGATGTTGCGATCGTTGATCCAACGGTCACCTGGGATTCAGAGAGTCTCGCCGCTGCCACGTTTAACGTGTCGTTCAAATACGATCACGATCGCAATGCTGCCACCACGCCTGAACTGGTGGAAGGCACGCTGGTGTTTGACAAAGTCAATGACACCTACACCTTCGAGATGGATGCGCTGCAAACGACGCAAGACGTCAC
Source organism: Pseudomonas sp. NPDC089918 (assembly GCF_050280605.1). NCBI lineage: Bacteria > Pseudomonadati > Pseudomonadota > Gammaproteobacteria > Pseudomonadales > Pseudomonadaceae > Pseudomonas > Pseudomonas sp. NPDC089918. Next base: position 5,939 of record NZ_JBNNVP010000013.1, read on the forward strand.
GCTGGGCGAAGGCACTGGATACGAAACGTATGACGTAGATGGTACGAGCCCTTCCAGTGGCCCATCACCTGTGGCCACTGGGAAGCTTGGGGAAGGTTTCTACATCCAGATCACGGGCTTCGAGGCACCACTTAGTGCCGGCGGCAATACTGTTGTGGCGGCGGGTGAGCTGGTGAGCGGCACGCAGGCCGCAGTAACCTTGTCCAGCACTGCTCTGGGCGTCTCCGGAAATACGATCCAGGCAGGTGAAGCGGCCAACATCAATTTCTTCCAGACTGATCCGAAAGGAGATCTGGGCGCCGACAACTTTAGTTACGCGACCGATTTCTTTATCAAGTTCGATGGATACGAGACTGAAAGCGATGATCTTTTGCTTATAGTCAGTCTTGCTGATGCAAATGATTCCTCCATCACTACAACACGGGCCATCTACGTCGACCAAGGCGATGTGTACGAGAACGATACAAACAACGCCGATCTTGTTGGAACCAAGTACGAGGCCCTTATCGTCAACGACCTAGCCGATCCGAACGACCCGTTCCTGGACAACAATGATGCTCTATTGATTGTTGAAAGTAATGACTTCAACATTCAGACCGGTGATAACTGGCTCATCAAGGGTATTCAGATTCTTTCGAATGATGCTGGCCTTACGGGCAGCGCGATAAATCTGAATCGCAATGTCGGTGCCGATGGCGCAAGCAGCACTGCCGCACAGCCGGTCGTTGGTCTCGTCGGGCCTGGAAACACGATTGCGGAGGATACGAGTACGAATCCGCTGAAGATCATCGATGCTGGTTTCTCCACCACCACGACTACACCAGCTACCCTTGATCTAACGCTGGATTTCAAGGTCGTCGATAGCGATAGCGATTTCACCGCTGTCCAGACGATTGATATCGAAAATCCTGTCGTGGTCGAACTGGTGGGAGTAACTAACTTGGCACCGACAGATTTGGTGCTTTGATCCGGTGACCGACATCGCAAGCACTGACATTGTCTGAAAACCGCTGCAGGTACACGGCCTGGCTCCCGCAAGGGGCCAGGCCGTTTTTTATTGGGCCACTGCGGTCCCTGAGCCAAGGCCAGACGAGCCTTGCGGCATGTCCTCATTCCCAAACGGAATAGGCGGCACCGTTCCTTAACGCCCTCGTGCTGTTCCCCATCCAAGTAGTCTGAAACTCCCATCCCGCCTGGGAGTATTGGCCGATGCGCGATCCCCGGCGCTTAGCCATAGTTGCAGCGATAGGTCAACGGTCAGGCCTCGATGACCGCAATTGCTCTGGAGAAAGATCATGGCTATTGGAATCACCGGCGTGAACGTTTCACTGGACGAAACGGCCGGATTACAGAACGCCACCGCCACGCCAAGCCCTGCGGGAGACGCTGACGACAACGATATTCTGGTGGCATCCCTGCCCTCGACCTTCGCTACCCGTTTGACCGCACTGAGTGCCGGTACCGCAACGGGGGCAGCGTTGAGTGGCTATACCGGCGCCGTGGGCGACACGGGCAGCAATGCGTTCACCATCACCGGTGGAGCCAGCATTACCGATATCAGCTTCGTCGACAGCACTGGCGCACCGCTTAATGGCCTGGACAGCGGACTGGACACCCTCGATGGCACGAGCATCCTTCTCTATACCGATACGAACAACAACATCCTTCTGGGCCGAGCCGGGAGCGCTACCGGCGCGATCGTGTTCGCTGCCTATATCGAAGAAACCGGATCGCCGGTCTCGGGCGGCAAGATCTGGACCGTGGAGTATCAACCGCTCAAGCATCCAGATGCGACGAACGCCGATGATTCGCTCAATCTGCTGGATAAAGTATTCGTCGGAACCAGTCAGGACCTGGAATTCAGCCTGGCCGGTGTGCCTTCCGGTGCGAACCTCTTCCTGATGTTCACGAAGACGAACCCGACAGTTGTCGACGACAGTGGTGTCTTGCGGATCACGGATCCCACCATCATCGCCACCGGTAAGGACCCCGCAGACGAGTCAAGCGGCGCCAATATCAACACTGGCGACACAATCATTACCAGCCAGGCGGCTAACCCGACCACCTTCGGCACCAACAACCAGATGATCACGGAACAGGATGGCATCCGCTTTTCGTTCGTCACCGGTGCCCGGCAGGATGTGACCATTCCCAACCTGAGTCAGACCGAAGCAGATGTTGAATCCAACATCGACTTTACCGGCGTCTTCAACGCGAAGATGGCCAGCTTCGACGTCGTACAGTTGCAAAGCGGCAAGAGTGCCGTGGTAAAAATCAGCGCATTCACCACCGCTGCTGAACCTGGCGTGAACTTCATCAACGGCTATGCGAACGATACGCCGGTTGCCATCACCAATGTTCGCGTCTTCAACAGCGCCGGGGTGGTGATCGAGAATTCAAACGGATCGGTGAATGATCCGGCCATTGGCATCACCTTTTCCGGTGGGGTTGCTACCATCACCGGCGTTTTGGCCGGCTACCAGATTGAATACACCACAGCGTCGGATCACAACCGCGTGCTCGTCGAGAACGGCGCGGCCCTCGACGCCAGGGGCAATACCCACGCCGACTTTGATATCGGTGGTTTCACGCTGCTCCAAACCGCTGTTTCGACTGCCGAAATCGGCTCCAAGATGATCTTCGAAGATGACGGCCCTTCACTCGCCTTTGGTAACCTGATCGGCACCGGTAGCGTCCTGCCACAAACCGGATATTGGAGTCATTCGGCCGGCGCCGACGGGCTGGATGCGAACGGTCTGGATATTTCGGTGAATAGCTCGTTCACCCTCGTCAGGCCAGACAACACCACCACGACCGGGACCGCCACACTCGACGAGCTATCGCCCTCACCGGACGGCAATGGCGCATACCAGTTCGCCGGGACGTTGACCGGCGATTTCGACAACAACGCCGCCACAACGGATACCACCATCGACTACACGCTGAGTGCCTTGGCCGATGGCAGCTATGTACTGGATCTGGTGCAAGGCTTCAGTTCGACGGTCGTGCTCAGCAGTGCCGATGGCTCGCTCGGTGCCGGCGGCCCGGATCCAGTGCGCACCTTGTTGATTCCAGAGCAGGATCCGCCGACTATTCCTTCGCCATCCGAGGAGATTGTCTTTTTTGGTGTTACCGCGACCACGTCCTCAAGCGACATATTTTCCGCCATCGGGCTGGGAGCACCCGACCTCACCGAAGCACAGATAGAAAGTGGCGGGTTTGCGTTTATCGGCGCCGCGAACATGAACGTCAGCACCTCCGGCATTGGCATCGCCAACAACAACCTGGATGGAAACACGACAGCAGGCATCAATGCCGGTGACGAGAGTTTCGTCATCAATCCCGAGTCTTTGTTGTCGAGCATGAAAGTGTTCATCGACAACTCAGTACAAGGGTACAACCCGGCAACGGAAGAGCTGTACTACACGATCTTCTACGCGGACGGCACCACTTCGGGTTCGCCGACGAAGGTTCTTGCCGCTGATCTGACCTCGGAAGCCGGAGGACAGAAGTCCTTCGTCATCGAGAAGGCGGACGCGACGCTGATCGACGCTGTTCAGCTCACGATGGGCCTGGGCACGATCAAGATCCCAGTGATCCAGTTCATTCAGGAGACCGAGAGCCTGGCCAGTGATATCCAGCTGACATTCAACGCGACGGTGACGGACAGGGATGGGGACTCGGCGACGAGTACGTTCGACGCCAACCTGTTCGCCAACGACTTGACCGGATCTTTCGACTACACGCTGGTGGGTACGGGCGGTGAGGCTGATGCCTTCAACGTCGACTTGTCATTCACCGAGAACCTGTACCAGGTCACCGGCTTCGATGCGGGCGCAGACCTGCGAGATACGCTGGTGCTCAACGGCGACCAGAACGCGGTTGTCCAGATTGACAACAGCGGCTCAGACAGCATTGTGTCGGTCACCGAAACGGGCGGACAAGTCACGACCATCACCTTGGTCGGGGTTGATCTTCTGACTAGCAACGACATCGTTATCGGCAGCGTCTGAGGCGTCGCGCGCGTGAAAGGATGCGAGGGTGGCGCAAGTCACCCTCGCATTGTTTTTGCAGTTCCAATAGGCGATCCGCACGCTCGCATCACCTTGGGCACCCTGCGGCAGACCACCGACGAAGACGACTAGGCCGAAACTCCCACCCCGTTTGGGAGTATCGGCCAATGTGCAATTCCGGGCGCTTGGTCATAGTTGTAGAGGTCAATGGTCAGACCTCAATGACCGCAATTGCTCGGGAGAAAAATCATGGCTATTGCAATCACAGGCGAGGACGTTGTGCTGGACGAGACGGCCGGGTTACAGAACGCCACCGCCACGCCAACCCCTGCAGGAGACGCTGACGACAACGACATTCTGGTGGCATCCCTGCCCGCTTCCTTCTCTACCCGCTTGACCGCACTTGGAGCCGGTACCGCAACGGGTGCGGCTTTGAGTGGCTATACCGGTGCCGCAGGCAACACGGGCACCAATGCGTTCACTATCACCGGTGGAGGAAGCACTAGCGACATCAGCTTCGTCGACAGCGCTGGTGCACCACTCGATGGTCTGGACAGTGGACTGGATACCCTCGATGGCACCAGCATCCTTCTCTATACCGATACGAACAACAACATCCTTGTGGGCCGAGCCGGGGGCGCCGATGGCGCGATCGTGTTCGCGGCCTACATTGAAGAAACCGGATCGCCGGTCACCGGCGGCAAGATCTGGACCGTGGAATACCAACCGCTCAAGCATCCAGATGCTACAAACCCCGATGATTCGCTCAATCTGCTGGACAAGGTGTTCATCGGAGCTACTCAGGACCAGGGATTCAGTCTCGCCGGTGCGCCCTCCGGTCAGAACCTCTTTTTGATGTTCACGAAAGCGAACCCGACAACTGAAACAGTCGATGGTGTCGTGCGGATCACCGATACCACCATCATCGCCACCGGCAAGAACCCCGCAGACCAGTCGAGCGGCGCCAATATCAACACTGGCGACACGATCAATACCAGCCAGGGTGGTGGCCCGACCACCATCGGCACCAACAACCAGATGATTACGGAACAGGAAGGCATCCGCTTTTCGTTCGTCACGGGCGCCAGGCAGGATGTGACCGTTCCCAATCTGAGTCAGACCGAAGCAGATGTTGAATCCAACATCGACTTTACCGGGGTCTTCAATTCGACATCAGCCAGTTTCGACGTCGTGCAGTTGCAAGGTGGCAAGAGTGCGGTGGTCAAAATCAGCGCATTCAACACCGCTGTTGAACCTGGCGTGAACTTCGTCAACGGCTATACAGGTGATACGGCGGTAGCCATCACCAATGTGCTCGTCACCAACATCAGCACCGGGCAGGTGATCGAGAATTCAGACGGTTCGGTGAATGATCCGTCCATTGCCATCACCTTTACTGGTGGGGTTGCAACCATCACCGGCGTTCTGGCCGGTTACCAGATTGAATACACCACAACGTCGGACCACAACCGCGTGCTCATCGAGAACGGGGCGGCCCTTGACGCCAGGGGCGATAACCACGCCGATTTTGATATCGGTGGCTTCACGCTGCGCGAAGCCTCTACTACGATCGCCGAAATCGGCTCCAAGATGAACTTCGAAGACGACGGACCAAGCGTCAGCGCCACCGGCACGGAGCCAGTACTGACGGTCGACGAAACGGTGCTGACGACCGACGCCACCCAGAGCTTTACCGCCAACTTCAGCTCGGCGTTTGGTGCTGATGGCGCGGGCACGCTGACCTATGCGTTGGGCATGACGGCCGGCCCTTCCGGACTGACCGACACGGCCACCGGCGAAGCGGTGAACCTGTCGCTTAACGGCACCGTGGTCGAAGGCCGCACGGCCACCACCAACCTGCTGGTGTTCACGGTCACCGTCGCCGCCAACGGTGACGTCACCCTCGACCAGCTGCGCGCGGTGGTGCATCCCGATGCCACCGATCCCGATGATGCAACGAGCCTGAGCTCGGACGATCTGGTCACCCTGACGGCAACCATCACCGACAAGGACGGTGACAGTGCCCAGGCGACCCTCAACATCGGCCAGAACCTGGTGTTCGAGGACGACGGACCAAGCATCCACACCACCGGCGACGAACCGACGCTGACGGTAGACGAAACGGTGCTGACAACCGACGCCACCCAGAGCTTTACCGCCAACTTCAGCTCGGCGTTTGGTGCTGATGGCGCCGGCACGCTGACCTATGCACTGGGCATGACGGCCGGTGCTTCCGGACTGACCGATACGGCCACCGGCGAGGCAGTCAACCTGTCGCTCAACGGCACCGTGGTCGAAGGCCGCACGGCCACCACCAACCTGCTGGTATTCACGGTCAGCGTCGCCGCCAATGGTGACGTCACCCTCGACCAGCTGCGCGCCGTGGTGCATCCCGATGCTACCGATCCCGATGATGCGACGAGCCTGAGCTCGGACGATCTGGTGACGCTGACGGCAACCATCACCGACAAGGACGGTGACAGTGCCCAGGCGACCCTCAACATCGGGCAAAACCTGGTGTTCGAGGACGACGGACCAAGCATCCACACCACCGGCGACGAACCGACGCTGACGGTAGACGAAACGGTGCTAACCACCGACGCCACCCAGAGCTTTACCGCCAACTTCAGCTCCGCGTTTGGCGCTGATGGCGCCGGCACCCTGACCTATGCGCTGGGCGTGACGGCGGGGGCTTCCGGGCTGACCGACACCGCCACCGGCGAAGCGGTCAACCTGTCGCTTAACGGCACCGTGGTCGAAGGCCGCACGGCCACCACCAACCTGCTGGTATTCACGGTCAGCGTCGCCGCCAACGGTGACGTCACCCTCGACCAGCTGCGCGCCGTGGTGCATCCCGATGCCACCGATCCCGATGATGCGACGAGCCTGAGCTCGGACGATCTGGTCACCCTGACGGCAACCATCACTGACAAGGACGGTGACAGTGCCCAGGCGACCCTCAACATCGGCCAGAACCTGGTGTTCGAGGACGATGGACCGAGCATCCACACCACCGGCGACGAACCGACGCTGACAGTAGACGAAACGGTGCTGACAACCGACGCCACCCAGAGCTTTACCGCCAACTTCAGCTCGGCGTTTGGCGCTGATGGCGCCGGCACGCTGACCTATGCGCTGGGCATGACGGCCGGTGCTTCGGGGCTGACCGACACGGCTACCGGCGAAGCAGTCAACCTGTCGCTCAACGGCGGTGTAGTTGAAGGCCGCACGGCCACCACCAACCTGCTGGTGTTCACGGTCAGCGTCGCCGCCAACGGTGACGTCACCCTCGATCAGCTGCGTGCGGTGGTGCATCCCGATGCCACCGATCCGGATGATGCGACGAGCCTGAGCTCAGACGATCTGGTCACCCTGACGGCGACAATCACCGACAAGGACGGCGACAGTGCCCAGGCGACCCTCGACATCGGCCAGAACCTGGTGTTCGAGGACGATGGACCGAGCATCCACACCACCGGCGACGCGCCAACGCTGACGGTAGACGAAACGGTGTTGACGACCGACGCCACCCAGAGCTTTACCGCCAACTTCAGCTCGGCGTTTGGCGCTGATGGCGCTGGCACGCTGACCTACGCGCTGGGCGCGACGGCAGGCCCTTCGGGGCTGACCGACACGGCCACCGGCGAAGCGGTCAACCTGTCGCTCAACGGCACCGTGGTCGAAGGCCGCACGGCCACCACCAACCTGCTGGTGTTCACGGTCAGCGTCGCCGCCAACGGTGACGTCACCCTCGACCAGCTGCGCGCCGTGGTGCATCCCGATGCCACCGATCCCGATGATGCGACGAGCCTGAGCTCGGACGATCTGGTCACGCTGACGGCCACCATCACCGATAAGGACGGCGACAGTGCCCAGGCGACCCTCGACATCGGCCAGAACCTGGTGTTCGAGGACGACGGACCGAGCATCCACACCACCGGCGACGAGCCAACGCTGACGGTAGATGAAACGGTACTGGCGACCGATGCCACCCAGAGCTTTACCGCCAACTTCAGCTCGGCGTTTGGCGCTGATGGCGCCGGCACGCTGACCTATGCGCTGGACGCGACGGCAGGCCCTTCGGGGCTGACCGACACGGCCACCGGCGAAGCGGTCAACCTGTCGCTTAACGGCGCCGTGGTTGAAGGCCGCACGGCCACCACCAACCTGCTGGTGTTCACGGTCAGCGTCGCCGCCAACGGTGACGTCACCCTCGATCAGCTGCGCGCCGTGGTGCATCCCGATGCCACCGATCCCGATGATGCGACGAGCCTGAGCTCGGACGATCTGGTCACCCTGAAGGCAACCATCACTGACAAGGACGGCGACAGTGCCCAGGCGACCCTCAACATCGGCCAGAACCTGGTGTTCGAAGACGACGGACCAAGCATCCACACCACCGGCACGGAGCCAATACTGACGGTGGACGAAACGGTGCTGGCGACCAACGATACCCAGAGCTTTACTGCCAACTTCAGCTCCGCGTTTGGCGCTGATGGCGCCGGCACATTGACCTATGCGCTGGGCATGACGGCCGGTGCTTCGGGACTGACCGATACGGCCACCGGCGAGGCGGTCAACCTGTCGCTCAACGGCACCGTGGTCGAAGGCCGCACGGCCACCACCAACCTGCTGGTGTTCACGGTCAGCGTCGCCGCCAACGGTGACGTCACCCTCGACCAGCTGCGCGCCGTGGTGCATCCCGACGCCACCAATCCCGATGATTCGACGACGCTGTCGGCGGACAATCTGGTGACGCTGATAGGGACCGCAACTGACAAGGACGGTGATAGTGCTCAGGCAACCCTCAACATCGGCCAGAACCTAGTGTTCGAAGACGACGGCCCATCACTTGCATTCGGCAACCTGATCGGCACCGGTAGCGTCCTGCCGCAATTCGGCTTCTGGGACCATTCGGCGGGCGCCGACGGGCTGGGTGCGGATGGTCTGGATATCTCGGTGAATAGCCAGTTCACCCTCGTCAGACCAGACAATACGACCACGACCGGGACCGCCACGCTCACCGAGCAGTCGCCCTCACCCGACGGCAATGGCGCATACCAGTTTGCAGGGACGTTGACCGGTGATTTCGACAACAACGCCGCAACGGCGGATACCAGCGTCGACTACACGCTCACCGCCTATGCCGATGGCCGCTATGCACTGGATCTGGTGCAAGGCTTCAGTTCAGAGATCGTGCTCAGCACTGCCGACGGCGCGCTCGGTGCCGGTGGCCCGGATCCAGTGCGCACATTGTTAATTCCAGAGCAGGATCCACCGACTATTCCTTCGCCATCTGAGGAGATTGTGTTCTTTACCGCGAAGGCGCTTGCGTCGACTTCGGACATCCTGAGCGGAATCGGGCTTGGAGAACCCGACCCCACCGAAACAACGCTACAGACCAACCCCCTGCCCTCGTACATCGACCCGAGGGCCATGAACGTCAGCACCGCCGGCATCGGCGTCGCCAATAACCTGTTCCAGGGAGACAACCTGGCGGCAATCGGCGCTGCCGATGAAAGTTTCGTCGTCAATCCGGAAAGCTTGCTGACGGGCATGAGGGTCTTCATCGACAACTCCGTGGGAGGTTACAACACGGCGACAGAGGACCTGTACTACAGGGCCTTCTACGAGGATGGCACGTTCTCGAATCTCATCGAAGTGAACACCCTGACTCCGGAGGCAGGCGGACAGGTATCCTTCCTCATTGAGAGCGATGGCACGAATCTGATCGACGCTGTTCAGCTCACGATGGCCCGAGGCGAGATCAAGATCCCGACGATCCAGTTCATCCACGAGACCGAGAGCCTGGCCAGCGATGTCCAGTTGACGTTCAACGCGACGCTGACCGACAAGGATGGGGACTCGGCGACGAGTACGTTCGACGCCAACCTGTTCGCCAACGACTTGTCCGGCACCTTCGACTTCTCGCTGGCGGGCACGGGCGGTGAACGTGATGCCTTCAACATCGACTTGTCAGTCGATGAGAACCTGTACCAGGTCACCGGCTTCGATGCGAACGCAAGCCTGCGAGACACACTGGTACTCAACGGCGACCAGAGCGCGGTTGTCCAATCGATCGACAACACCGGCGCAGACAGCATCGTCACGGTTGCCGAAACGGGCGGACAAGTCACGACCATCACCTTGGTCGGGGTCGATCTTCTGAGTAGCGACATTGTTTACGGCAGCGTCTGAGAAACGCTTGTAAAAAGATGCGAGGGTGGCGCAAGCCATCCTCGCATTTTTTTGCACTTCCAATAGGCGATCCGCACGTTCGCATCAAACTGGGTACCCTGTGGCAGGCCACCGACAAAGACGGCGATACAGTGTCGGCCCAGGCACGCCAGAGGGTGTCAAAACGTCTTTTTTTGACGTGAAACCAAATCCAGTTCCACCCACGTGGACTCGGGTGGTTTTTCGTTGTTGGTGAGCCCGTGCTTCAACGCATACATCAGCAAATCGATACGGTTGATCAGATTAAGCTTTTGATAGATGTTGCTGAGGTGGTTGTGCACGGTGTGCTCGCTGATGCCCAGACGCCCGGCAATGCTCATGTATTTGGCGGACGGATCCCCGACAATGGCGCGAATCAATTCCCTCTCGCGTAGCGTCAGCCGCGCCTGTTTTGCCTGCTCCAGATTGCATTTCAAATGGATATTCCCGGTCGCGGCATAGCCGGAAAGCCCACCGGCCCAGGCTCTATCCAGTCCGGTGTCGCGATGATGGACTGTGATAATGGCCTGGATGATCGATTCTGTCGGGTCTTCCGCCAGCACGATGCCCCGTGCGCCCGCCTCTATTGCCTGGGCAACGGGGATGGCTTCGTACAAACCCTTGAGCACCAGCACTTTCATTTCGGCGTTGCGGGTGAGTCCCGCAACGACCTCCAAAGGGTTCAACGCATCTGGAAAAAAACTGAAAAAAATCACATTGGGGCGCAACTGATCGGCAAGATCCAGCGCATTGGTATAGGTGGTGGCCTGGCCGCTCACTTCCATCTGAGGCTTCCTGGCATTGATCAAGTCTTGAAGACCCATGAGAACGAGGGGACGACAATCGATCAGCATCACGCGTATTGTTTTTTTGTGGGTCGTCATATTTTCCTGACTCCCTTGAAGAATTAATGACCTCCCTCCCTTGGCCTTCCTGAATCAGCAGCTCGCTCACCTGCCCATCGTGATCGAAGGACAGATGCGAACGCCGACAGGCCTTAACGGTGCCTGCCCGGGTATTCATTTTTTTTGGCCCCTTCCACTGGTTCGACAAGCAGGGGTTGCGGGCGTTTCCGAAAGCCGGGCAAAGCCATCGAGGCAACATAAATAGGAATAATCATCAATCACTTGCGCGTGATGACGTGCTCCCTCGATCTGTTCAACTGAGTCTAGGCCAGACCAGCACACTGCCAGCACGCCCATTCGCCAGTCGTCGACTCACGCCTCATGCGGGTAGCCCAGCGGTTGTCAAAAACGCCCATTTGACCCTTTAAAATCAAGATCTTAGGTTTGCCACGGCCGACCTGTTGCCAAGGTCTGACCGCGATCGAAATCGTCAATTAACCGACGAATGGCTTGCGCACAGACATAACCACAATGCTGGCGTCAATTTTTCGGCAACAGAGTCAGGGTTGCGGCGGAATCAGGGGGATATGTGGTTCTGGCTAGAGCTCCCGGAGCTCAACCAACCATTAACGCTTTCGACACTTTCGGTAGGCAGCTTTCCCGCCCAACGATTGAGCGTGAGGACATTCGTGATGAATTCGTATTGCGTCTTGAGCAGGTCACGACGCGCCCGGAATTCGTTGCGTACGCTGGTCAGTACATCGACGGCATTGACCATTCCGTAATCGAGCGCTTTCTCTGCGGCCACTCTGGACAGCTGTGCCGAGGCCAGGGCATTTCGGCTCGCACTGATCTTCTCTCCGCTCGAATTGGCGGTCAGGTAAGCGCTGGTGATCTCCTTGACCACCCGGCGCCGGATCGCTTCCAGTTCCTGCTCGGCGGTAATCTGATCCTGATAGAGCCCACGGACCCGCGCCGAGGTCGAGCCGCCGCTGTACAGCGGCACCTGCACGCCAATGCCGGCGACATAACTGTCGGTGCGTGGCGCCAGGGTATTGTTGTAGCCCTCGTTGGTCTGCTGCGCGCTGAGCGTAAGGCTCAGGGTCGGATAGTGCCCGCCCTTGCCGCTGCGCAAGGCTGCGCCCGCGGCTTCCACACCGCTCTCGTTGGCCTTGAGCGCCGGGTTTAGCGCTATACCCTCGCGCACCCAGGATTCCAGGCTCTGCGCTGAAACCCGCAGTTGCACGTCATCGCGAATCCGGTTGAGCTTCTCCTTGACCGGCCGGCCGACGATCTCCGCCAGTGCCTCGCGACTGATACTGGCCTGGTTCTGGGCATCCAGTTCCTGCGCCGCCAGCAAATCGACCCGGGCCTTGAGGTCGAGCTGATCAGTAATCATTGCCAGCTGCTTCTCATACAACGCATTGACTCGGTCCAGACTCTTTTGCGTGGTTCGACGCTCCGCCCTCACCAACTCCAGTTCATCTTCGGCGGCCAGCGCGGTGAAGTAACGCTGTGCCAGGTCCACTGTGGCCTCGGCCTGAGCATCCAGCGCTTGCGATTCGGACTGCTTGGCCAGGCTTTTGAATTTTTGGTAGTTCTCCCACGCGGCCTTGTTGTAGAGGTACTGACGCAGCACCAGGCTGTAGTTTTCGCTATCGTAACTGCGCTGCACCAGATCGCTCTCCTGATGAATCCGATTCGTCCCGGCATTGAGCGAGACCTGCGGGAACAGCGCCCCCATAGCCTCGCGCTGATGCTCCTTACCCGCCTGCGCTTGCGCATAGGAGGCCAATACCCGCGGATCTTCCAGCCTCGACTCACGGTACAACTGCATGAGGTCGGTGGAAAATGTCGAGGCACTGACACCGGTCGGCGTGGCCGCAATGGTTTGCGCCAGAGCGGTACCCGCCGCAAGCATGAACACACCGCCCAGCAGAACTGCCGACGCGCTCATGGTCATTCCTCGATCATCGATTGAGCCATGGCATCGCGAGCAGGCTGCATCAAGTACTGCAACAACGTGCGTTGCCCGGTGATGATTAATACGTCCGCCGGCATCCCCGGCAACAATTTGCGCTCACCCAAGGTGCGCACGCCCTCCTCTGTTACCCGGACCCGCGCCAGGTAATAGGCCGTCCCGGCCTTTTCGTTGACCAGCCGGTCAGCCGATACGCTGCTGACCTCGCCTTCGATCACCGGCGTGGTCGAGCTTTTGAACGCGCCGAAACGGATATCAGCCCGCTTGCCGATGGCAATACGATCAATATCCACCGGCGCCACCTGGGCCTCTATGACCAGCTCGGAAACCGATGGAACGATATCCAAAAGCGGCGTCGCGGGGCTTACCACACCACCGATGGTGTGCACGGTCATGCCAATCACCATGCCCGCGTCGGGTGCGCGGATGACGATACGACTGAGCCGGTCTTCCAGGGACGAGGTTTTCTCTTGCAGGTCGTACATCCGGGTCTGGACCTCGGCCAGCTCCTTCACGACCTCGGTATTGAAATCCTTGTCGATTTGCAGAATCTGCAACTGTGTTTCGTTGATCTGCAGACGAGTCTTGTTAATAGCAGACCGGTGATCAGCCACCTCCGACCTGAGCATCCCCAGCTTGCGTTCCTGATCGAGCAGACGTTGTTTGTCAACGAACCCTTGCTTGAGCAGGTCGGTCAATTCAACGATTTCACCGCTGTAGGATTTCTCCAGATGAACCTTGGCAGCAATCATCGATTCCAGTCCTTTGATCTGTTGACTCAACTGGCCAATGCGCTCGCGCAACACCGAGATCTGACCCAGCCGCGAGCCTTGCCTGGCGTTAAATACCTGAGTCTCGCCCTGACGCGCCTCCACGCCTCGCAGACTGTCCGGATCGGCTATCTCCCCAAAGCTGATCGCCGACAGTGTGTCGCGCTCGGCCCTGAGTCTTGCCTCCATGGCTCTAGTGGCGACCAGCTGGCCTCGGCTTATCTCGTATTCGAAGCGCAACTGGGCATCATCAAGAATGATCAGCGGATCACCACGCTTGACGATGTCACCGTCATGGACCAGTACCGCTTTGACGATGCCGCCTTCAGGATGCTGGACCGTTTTGCGGTAAGTCTGCACGGTGACCACCCCCGGCGCGTAAGCGGCACCGTCCAGGGGTGCAAGCGCCGCCCAGGTGCCGAACAGGCCGAAGGTCACCCCGACAATACCAATGCCCAGGCGACGTGCTTTACGATCAGATATCGGCAGGCCGGCGAAGCTTTCAATTTGACGACTGGGCATCGTAGGGTTCATCAGCATCGCCCTTGCTGGTTTTGACCGAAGCCATGGTGGCGCCTGCCGACATGGCGTGCTTTTGTGCCTGTTGTTTCTGCGCAAGTTCGGCGAGCACTTGCTCGCGTGGTCCATAAAGACTGATAGCCCCTGCGTTCATCACCATGAGCCGGTCCAGTTGCGACACGATGTTGGTTCGGTGGGTAATGACAAACAGGGTCGCGCCGCTCTGCTTGATCTGCTGGATGGCTGCCACCAGGGCGCGATCGCCGACTTCGTCAAGATTGGAGTTGGGCTCGTCGAGAATAATCAGTCGCGGGCTGCCATACAGGGCGCGGGCCAGTCCGATGCGCTGGCGCTGCCCTCCCGACAGCGTGAGGCCTTCACTGCCGATGACGGTGTCGTAGCCATCGGGCAATTGCAAAATCATTTCGTGAACGCCAGCGGTCCTGGCAGCCTGAATGACTTTTACCGAGTCGACCTCGGCGAAGCGGGCAATGTTCTCGCTGATGCTGCCTTCGAACAGCTCAATGTCCTGGGGCAAGTAACCTATATACGGTCCAAGTTCATCTTTATCCCACGCGCTGATGTCCGCGCCATCGAGCCGGACCACGCCATGCAGCGGTGCCCATACCCCCATCAATGCCCTGGCCAGGGTCGATTTACCCGCGGCGCTGGGACCGATGATGCCGACAACACAGCCGGCAGGTACGCTGAAACTCATGTTGTTGATGATCGGGGTTCTCGAACCAGGTGCCGATACGACCAGATTCTCCACCTGCACGTGCCCCTGAGGCGCAGGCAATGACATACGCTCGGGCTGGGCCTGTTGTTTGTCGAGGATGTCGTTGAGACGGCCGTATTGCGAGCGAGCCGCAATAAAGCCCCTCCAACTGCCGATGATCAGATCGATGGGGGCCAATGCACGCCCTAGCAGCACGGCCCCGGCAAACACCAAGCCTGCCCCCACTTGATGGTCCACGGCCAGGTAGGCCCCCAGGCCAAGGATCAGTGATTGCACCAGGATCCGGAAGGTCTTGGAAAGCGTGCTGATTATGGCACCTCTGTCGCTCGCTTGGGCCTGCAGCAACAGGACGTTTCTTTGACGATGCCCCCAACGGTCCATCAGGGTTTCAAGCATGCCCATGGACTCGATGACTTCAGCGTTGCGCAGATTTTTAGTGGTGTAGAGCGTCGCACCGATATGTTCCTTGTTCGCCTGGGCCAGCGTCGGCCCCGTCAGCCTCTCATTGATAAACGCGAGCATTAACAACAGCAGCGCACTGCCCGTCGCTACCCAGCCAAACCAGGGGTGAAACATGAACATCACGGCGATGTAGATAGGCAGCCAGGGCGCATCGAAAAAGGCGAACAACCCATTACCGGAGAGAAACTGTCTCAAACCCGTCAGGTCGTTGAGCGACTGGGCCGAGGCATCCATACCACCGCTGTCCAGCGCCCGCTTGAAACTGGCCTTATAGACCTGGCGACTCAGCAACACATCCAGTCGGGTACTGACCCGAACCATAATGCGCGAACGTATCCATTCCAGGGAGCCGAGCGTGATGATCAGCCCGGTCATGATCAGCGTCAGCATTGCCAGGGTTGTCAGGCTTCCGCTGGTCATCACTCGCCCATACACCTGAAGCATATAGAAGGTGGGAACGAGCATGAGCGCGTTGATGAAAAGGCTGAAAAAACCAACAGAAATAAAGCTGTCTCTACAGGCTTTCAACGCATTTTTCAGGCTGTTTTCAGGTGTGCTCCGCATTGAAACCCCTGCTCGCAAAAACCATCTTCTGCAGCTTAGATCATGCCGAACGACTGTGTGCAGCAATTGGCCGGATCGACTCCTCCCCCACAACGACCCGGCAGTGAGGAGCGCAAGCGATCGGCGACGAAGCCAGGATGCTCTATAACGTGCTGTCGCCCTTATCACGGGCTGGAGAGAGGTTTCTGGTGCAGGTTATTTGCCAAATAGCGGATTGCCGGGCAAGCGCGTCGTGCGCCTTCCTTCGCTTATGGCAATCCGATAGTCGGCACCGACAGGCCGGACTTCGTCGACCACATGGGTGGCGGAGGCTCAGAGGAAGGCGGTCAAGTCACGCACTGCGACAAAATGCGTCGCAGTGCGTAGCCCTCGCTGGCTGACGGGTGCCAGCCGTTTACAGATCGGTGATTTCCTTATGGCGTGGTACCAGCGCCTTCATGACGCTCCATGCCACCAGATAGGCCAACGCACAAATGGCAAACATGATCATGTAGCCGGTATGAATATCGCCGATCAGTTTGTAGTGATCGATCACCCAACCGCCGATCTTGGTCATCACTACGCCGCCCAAGCCACCTGCCAAACCGCCGATACCGACCACCGAAGCGATGGATTTTTGCGGAAACATGTCAGACACCGTGGTGAAAATGTTGCACGACCATGCCTGGTGCGCCGACGCGCCCACGCCAATCAGCAGCACCGGCACCCAGAAACTGATGTAACCCAATGGCTGCGCCAGTAATACCAGCAACGGAAAGAATGCGATCACCAGCATGGCTTTCATGCGACCGTCATACGGCGCGTCGCCGCGTGACATGAAATAGCTGGGGAACCAGCCGCCGCCGATACTGCCGATCATGGTCATGCTGTACAGCACGGCCAGCGGCATCACGATGGCCTGGCCTTTCATGCCGTATTGCGCCGACAAATAGGTGGGAAGCCAAAACAGGAAGAACCACCACACGCCGTCGGTCATGAATTTACCGAAAGCAAAAGCCCACGTCTGGCGGTAGGTCAGCAATTTGAACCAGGATACTTTTTTGTCGGCAACACCCGGTACCGGGCGAGTAACCGCCTGCACGACCTGGTCGCTGCGGATGTAGGCCAGTTCCTGCGCCGAGAGGCGTTTTTGCTGCTCCGGCTTCTCGTACAGCGCAATCCAGACGCCCACCCAAACGAAGCCCAACATACCGATCACGATGAAAGCCGCTTCCCAGCCCCACAGACTGGCGATCAGCGGCACGCAGATCGGCGCCAGGATCGCGCCCACATTGGCACCAGAATTGAAAATGCCGGTGGCGAAGGAACGCTCTTTCTTCGGGAAGTATTCTGCGGTGGCCTTGATTGCGATCGGGAAGTTGCCCGCTTCGCCGATCGCCAGCACGGCGCGCGACACCATGAAGCCTGCGATCGAAACCGGAATCATGGCAATGCCGAGGGCGCTGCTCACGGCACCTATCCCCTCACCCATCGGCACCGCAAACGCGTGCATGACCGCGCCGGTCGACCAGATGCAGATCGCTACCACATAGGCGGTCTTGGTGCCGATCTTGTCGACCACGCGACCGGCGAACAGCATGGAAATCGCGTACACAAACTGGAAAACAGAGGCGATGTTGGCGTAATCGCTATTGCTCCAGCCAAATTGCGTCGATAGATCCGGCGCCAACAGGCTCAATACCTGGCGGTCGAGGTAATTGACGGTAGTGGCAAAAAACAACAGCGCGCAGATAGTCCAGCGATAGTTGCCGACGGCTTGGCCGATTCGCTGAGCATTGATGGGCTCGTTCAGATTCATGGCATCACTTTATTGTTGGATTAGGGTGATGAAGTCTCGGTTTTAGCGAGATCAATGGGTCGTAGAGCATCGCCACAACGCGATGGGTCCGCGCCAAGGCCATTCAGACTCCTGGGTGTTTGCGATTAACTTGAGTAATCATCAGGTGCAACGATGCACATGCAATCGCAGTGCTGCGCGCAGATGCCAGCAGCCAGGATTGCATCTTTGGAAGGGGCGTTTAGGGAGGCGGGAAAACAGGCTGAGTTCATGATAGGGGCCGACACTTTTTTTATTGTTAAGGGTTGAGCAGACGATTAATCGTCTGTCGTCGTACAACTGTGCTTTATATATCGATACCCCTACCCCGCTGTCAATCTGAAAAATGGCCGTCTGTCTCAAAGAGACACCGGCCAATATCAGGATTAAATCAAGAGAACCAGGGGAACGCTGGCCGATGGACCTTCAATTTCCCGGTATGACGGCAAAGTACCGGGTTCAACCATAGTCATACGATCACTTGCGCTCCACCTCCTTATAGCAGTGACTTTCCCTCAGTGGCCCTGCACGGTCCACGCCACAAGTCGGGCAACCAATGGGCGCACGACGAGCACGCAGATGAATGCCGAAGGCATTGCCACCCGGTACGCATTCATCACATTTTCCATGTAATGTTCACCTATTCCGAATTCCGCTAGGGTGATGACGAGACACATGAGAAACGCCATGATCGTTGCCATGTAAAGAGCAAAGACGTAAGGCGTGGCATGTTTAGGCAAGCGAAAACGCACGGTATTTTTAGCTGTTCTATCGGACATCGATTTAAGCCTTGTCAATCTTGAGTGGCGAAAGAGCGGCTAACCTAGCAAGCTGCCAAACGCGTCGGTAGACGCGTTGCGCTTGAATCTTTCTTAAGCAAAATCAACGAATCGAGTATGAGGGCCCGATGGATATTCTTGGTTTGATCAATACCTATATCCGTGTGGTAGAAAACGGCAGCATCGCGGCGGCGGCCCGTGCCCAAGGCATGAGCGCCGCAGCGGTCAGCCAGAGCATCACGCGACTCGAAGCCCACTTGGGCGTGCGCCTGCTCTCTCGTACAACCCGAAGTATGGCGCTCACCGAAAGCGGCACTCGCTATTTCGAGAAAGTGCGTCACATCCCGGGCGATATCGATCGCGCCTCGCAAGCTGCCACGGTCGCCACCAAACCGCAGGGGCCGCTTTGCATCGCCACCACTGCGGCATTTGGTCGGCATGTACTCGCGCCATTAATGCCCGCGTTCAAGGACGCCTATCCGCGCATCGACATCGAACTGATCAATACGGATCGCAGCGTTGATCATCGGCTGGAGGGCGTCGACGTCAGTATCCGCATCGAAGCGCAACTGAACGATCAGCTCATTGTCCGGCATATCGCTTCGTTTCCTTTCGTATTCTGCGCGGCGCCCGCGTATCTCGACCGCGCGGGCATACCGATAACACCTGAGGAGCTGAAGCAACACACTTGCCTTGTCTTTCGCTATCCAACGGATGGTCGTTTTCTGCCTTGGACCTTTGTACTCAATGGCAGCCGCTTCGAGGCCAAAGTCAACCCGGGCTTCATCTGCGATGACATCGACACTATCGCGCAGATTGCTGTAAACGGCGGCGGGATCGCACGTCTGGCGAGCTTTATCGCTCAACCATTGATCGACAGCGGCCGCCTTCTACCGTTGTTCGAGCCGGGCAGTCGCAACGCAGCTTGCGCGGAGCCTGAGCCGATGCACATCTATGCCTGCGTCACCGAGCGATCGGCTTTGAATGCAAAGGTGCGCGCGTTCATCGATTTTCTTGAACGAGCGATGCAAAGCCAATCGCATGTTCTCGCCTAAGCCGCACGACGAGTTCAACTCAATCCGCGGCGATCTGCGCGCCTTCCTTGCGCGGCTCGGCACTGAAAAACAGGACTTTAACCACGATGACCAACACGGCCAGCGCGGCAAATAACAAACCGCTGTATAGGGTGCCCTGCAAGCCCATGCGTGCCAAGAACCACCCACCAGTAGTTGACCCCATGGTCACGCCCATGTTGATGAACGAGATATAAATGCCGGTGGCGAATTCGGGCGCTTCCGGTGCTTCGGAGGTCAGCCATATTTGCGTGACAATCAGCCCGCTGGTATGGGTCGCGCCCCAGATCACCACGATAACCAGCATGGTCATCAGGGACGGGCCGGCGAACAGGTACAACAGACCATAGGCACTGGCCAGCAGGATCGGGTGCAGGATGGTTGTCCGAACCATGTTCCGCCCGATCAGCTGGCCGGCATACAAATTGCCCGCGACGCCGCCAATACCGAAAACCACCAGCAGGATGCTGATCATCTGCGCGCTCATGCCCGCTTCCTTGGCCAGATACTCGGCTGAGTAGCTGTAGACGGAAAACATCGCGGCAAAAATCAGCGTCGAGGCGGTGATGTTCAGCCAGAGCGGGAACTTGCGCAGAATGGCCAGTTGCTCTTTATAGGAAACCCGCTGTTTGTCGGGCGCGTCCGGCAGCTTGGCAATGATCCCCAGACCGGCAATGCAGTTGACCACGGCGCAGAACAGAAACGACGCTTCATAGGAAAACTGCGCCGCGATCAGCGTCGTCAACGGCACCCCCAACACCATGCCCATGCTGGTGCCGACAAAGGCCTTGGCAGCTGCGCGGGTCGACTCCTGCGGTGGGTACAACGAAACGGCCGCGACAAAGGCCAGGGAAAAGTACACGGGGTGAAACAACGCAGGGATGATCCGCAGCACCATCAGCGATTCAAAGTTGGGTGCGTAGGCCGATAGCACGCTGGTGCCGGCAAAAATGAACAATGCAATCGTCAGGATCTTCTTGCGATTGAAGCGCGACAGCAGCAAGACCATAACCGGGCCGAAGACCGCAATGATCAGCGCAAACAGCCCCACCAACAGGCCGGCCTGGGACGCACTGATCGCGAAGCGCTCGATGATCACCGGAAGAATTCCGACCACGCCAAACTCAATGGTGTAAACGCCAAACAGACCTAGAGCGAGAAAGTAGATCGGATGGAGCATTTTCATGAGTCTGACTCCAGCGTGACCACGACTTTGTTGCGGTCACTGTTATTCGCCCCATAAACGGCGTTGCACAGGTCGACGGTAAATTGTCCGAACATGCCTTCGAAGGCGGTATTGGTGAAGGCAACGACCGTCAATTGCTCGGCCGGGTCGACAAACCAGGAGTGTCCATAGGCACCGCCCAATCGCCAGCTACCCACCGACTCGGCCGTCTGGGCGACGGCCGGGTCCTTGAGCACGGTAAAGCCCAGACCGAAGCCGCGACCGGGCCAGTTTTCCAGTTCGAGCTCGCCGGTCTGGTTGGTGGCCATTTCTTCCACCAGCGCTTCAGGCAACAACGGCGCCCCGCCTTTGCGCAGGGTTTCGAGCAACTGGAGGAACTCACCGGCACTGCCGATCAATCCCGAACCACCGGAGTTGAAAGCCTGTGGGTCGAGGGCCCGGCTCGGCTCCAGCTTGATGCCGGCGGTGCCTTCGAAAACCGGCACCACTTCCAGCTCTTTCATACGCCGCGGCTGTGGTTGATCGTTCAGGTACGCCGGGCTCAGGCGGCTGGCGTCGGACACGCTGAAACCGATATCGCGCAAACCCAGTGGCTTGGCGATCAGCGCGTCGATTGCGGCGGCCAGCGAGGTGCCGGTGACCGCTGCAATCACGCCGCCCAAGACATCGGTCGCAATCGAATAGCCCCACGAACTGCCAGGTTTGTACAACAAGGGCGCGTGGCTCAGGCGACGCAGATTTTCTTCTAGCGTCAGATTGCTGCGCTCCATGCCATCGGACACACCGGCGTCACGATAAGGACCACCCTGATCGCTTTCCAGAAAACCATACGTGAAGCCGGCGGTATGGCTCAGCAATTGACGCACCGTGATCGTCGCTGGCTGGCCGTCGCTCAGGGTCGGCTTGAAGTAAGGCAGCCAGCGGCTGATGTCGTCATCCAGGTTGAGTTTGCCCTGGCCGATCAGCGCCAGTGCCGCCACCGAAACGATTGGCTTGGATACCGAAGACAGCCGAAACAAGGCGTCCTCGCGCATCGGTAACTGCGCCTCCCGGTCGGCCAACCCGGCCGCGCGCTGGTAAATGAGCTTGCCGCGGTGAGCCACCAGCACCACTGCGCCTACCAGGCGCTGATCGTGCAAGGTCTGCTCCAGCACCGCGTCGATGCGCGAGCGTAGAGACTGTGATGGGCGGAGCGGTTCGTTGACTGACATTGGCGGGCCTGAATAGTTGGATGAATGACTCGATGTCTCGAGGGTAGAGGGGGCCGTTGTCAGGAAACAGAGGCTACAATTCCGAGGTCCACGGACCTTTTTGTCCGCAATCAAAGGAGTGAGTGTTGGATAAGCTCAATGGCATCACGGTGTTTGTGCAGGTTGCCGAAAGCCGCAGTTTTGTTGGGGCCAGTCGTTTGTTGGGGATCTCCGCCTCGGCGGTGGGCAAGAGCATCGCGCGCATGGAAGAGAAACTCGGCGCACGCCTGTTCCATCGCAATACCCGCAGCATCAACCTGACCAGCGAAGGCTCGTTGTTTCTGGAGCGCTGCCGCCGGGTGCTCAACGAACTGGAAGCCGCCGAGCAGGAACTCTCCAGCTTCAGCGAGACACCGCGAGGTAAACTGCGCATCAGCCTGCCGCTGCTGGGCAACGTGCTGTTCATGCAGCTCTCACGATTCATGCAGCACTATCCAGAAATCCAGCTGGAACTGGACTTCACCGATCGGCTGGTGGATGTGGTCGAGGAAGGATTCGACGCCGTGGTGCGCACTGGCCAGTTGCACGACTCCCGGTTAATGGCCAGGAAACTCGACAGCTTCAGCTTCTACCTCGTCGGCGCCCCCAGTTACTTTGCGAGCCACGGCTACCCGCAGAATGTCGAGCAACTGCAGGAGCACCACTGCCTGCATTACAAACTGCCCTCCACGGGCAAACTGGAAAAATGGCCACTGCCGGGGCTTGCCGAAGGTGCTGAGTTGAAAGTACCGGCCACGATGGTCTGCAATAATCTTGAAATGCTGATCCACATGGCCCGCCAAGGCCTGGGCATCGCCTGCGTCCCTGAGTTTGCGGTGCGCGAGGCACTGGCGGGCGGAGAGCTGGTGTCAATACTGGACGACAAAGTGCTGCGCACTCTGAACATCCAGGTGGTATGGCCGTCGAGCCGCTACCTGACGCCAAAGTTACGAGCATTTATTGACTTTGTTTGTGATGGCGCAACGGGCCTCAGAAGTGGCAACGCAGCGGTAAGCGGTTGAGGCGTTACAGGGCCGATGTTCAGCGTCATGGCACGGAGGAACTGCTCGCGGGTCTGCGCATCGCGAGCAAGCGCAATTCATGAATCAGTTGCCTCCGAGGCCTGAAACCGCGCCCGATACCGCCCCGGGCTCTCCCCCGTCCACTTCTTGAACGCGCGATGGAACGCACTCGGCTCCTGAAATCCCAACTGCTCGGCAATATCGCTGATGCTCGCCTTGCTCTGGCGCAACCGGTCAAACGCCACCGCGCGCCGCACTTCATCCTTGATCTCCTGATACGAACAGCCTTCACGTCCCAGTTTGCGGCGAAAGGTGCTGGGGCTCAGGTGCTGTTCCAGGGCGAAGGCCTGCAAGGTCGGCCATTCGCTGTAATGGCTGTGGCGCAGGCGCTGATGAACCTGCGACGTCAGCCCATGCTGGTTGCGGAAGCGGATCACCAGCCATTGCGGTGCGGTGCGTAAAAACACTTTCAACGAAGCAAGGTCTTGAATCACCGGCAGGCGCAGGTAGTGACTGGCGAACTCGATTTCGGTGCGTTCGGTGCCAAAGGTCAAGTTGGGCCCCCAGAGCATGGCATCATCACGCAGCGACAAACGCTGATGACGAAAGTCCGCACGATCGATCGGAATGCGCCGCCCACCCAGCCAGCACAGCAGGCTGATCATCAACACCAGAAACGTTTCTTCCCCCAACCGGCTGACCTCGCTGTTCTGCGCACGGGTCTGCAAGCTGATGACCGCACGCTTGCCACGCACACTCAACGTGCCACGAAAATCACGCAGGAACAGGGCGAAATTGGCCAGGCACTGACGCATGGCTTTTTCCAGCGTCGGCTCCTGAATCAATGCCCGACAGATCAAGGCAAAACTGCCCGGTGGCATACCGTGGGAGTCCAACCGGAAAAACTCGTCGTTCAACTCACGAATCTGCACCAGCCACAACGCGGCGAAAGCCGTGGCCGGCACCCGTGCCGTCGGCTGATCCATCAATGCCGGATCAATTCCCACTTGTTCAAGCACTGACCGCAGACGCTGCGGTTCTTCACGTAGTGCATGGATCATGGGGTACATGAAGTAAACCGCCACCGAATCCGTTTCCCGCATTTGAATGCCTCTCTCGTCACATCTGAATATGGCAAAAAACGCCATCACCCTTGAACAGTTTTGGCATAGGCCAGTGGCGCTGCTGATTCTAGACTCGTGCCCAACAAAAAAGACCTATTCAGAGAGCCAACATGAACCATTCCGATATTTTTGTAGTGAGCGCCGTCCGTTCTGCCATCGGCAGCTTTGGCGGTTCACTCAAGGATGTGCCGCCTATTCAGTTGGCAACCGACGTTTGCCGCGCCGCTATCGAACGATCAGGCCTGGCGCCCGAGCACATCGGCCATGCCGTGATGGGACATGTGATCCCGACCGAGGCACGCGATGCCTACATCTCCCGGGTGGTCGCGATGAATGCCGGCCTGACGAAAGAGACCCCCGCCTTCAACGTCAACCGCCTTTGCGGTTCGGGTTTGCAGGCGATTGTCAGTGCCGCGCAAAGTTTGATGCTGGGGGATGCGGGCGCTGCGCTGGCAGGCGGCGTCGAGTCCATGAGCCGAGGCGCGTACTTGTTGCCGCAGGCGCGCTGGGGCGCACGCATGGGCGACATGCAGGCCGTCGACTACATGCTTGGGGCACTGCAAGACCCGTTTGCCGGTTTCCACATGGGGATCACCGCTGAAAATATCGCCGAGCACTATGGCATCACGCGTCAGGCCCAGGATGAATTGGCGCTGCTCAGCCAGCAGCGTGCTGCCCGGGCGATTGCCGAAGGGCGTTTTGCGGGGCAGATCGTGCCGATCGAAATTGAAACCCGCAAAGGGACGGTTACGTTTGCGACGGATGAGCATGTTCGGGCTGAGGTCAACGCCGAGCAATTGAGCCGTATGAAACCCGCCTTCAAAAAAGACGGTAGCGTCACCGCCGGCAACGCGTCCGGCCTCAATGATGGTGCCGGCGCACTGATCATGGCCACGGGCCAGACTGTTCAGGAACAAGGCCTCAAGCCTATGGCTCGACTGGTGGGTTATGCCCACGCAGGCGTTGAACCGTCGATGATGGGTCTGGGACCGATTCCCGCCACCCGCCTGGTGCTCAAGCGCGCCGGCCTGACCGTTGCCGACCTTGATGTGATCGAGTCCAACGAAGCCTTTGCCGCCCAAGCCTGTGCCGTAGCGCAAGAACTGGGCTTCGATCCACAGAAGGTCAACCCCAACGGTTCGGGCATCTCGCTGGGCCATCCGGTGGGCGCCACTGGCGCGATCATCGCCACCAAAGCCATTCACGAACTGCATCGCTGTCAGGGTCGTTATGCCCTGGCGACCATGTGCATCGGCGGCGGCCAAGGCATCGCCGTGTTGTTCGAGCGGGTTTGATAAGGACATGCGCATGAATCTTCAGAACATTGGCGTCATCGGCGCCGGCACCATGGGCAATGGCATCGCGCAAGTCTGCGCCCTGGCCGGTTTCAACGTGACCTTGATCGACATTGCCGAGAGTGCCTTGCAAAAGGCAATCGCGACCGTCGATAAAAACCTCGATCGGCAGGTCGCCAAAAACACGCTGACGCATGAGCAAAAGCTCGCTGCCCTCGACAAGATTCGCACCAGTACCGATTACAACAGCCTGCAAAACGTACAAATGGTGATCGAAGCCGCCACCGAAAACCTCGACCTGAAACTGCGGCTGCTGCAACAAATCGCCGCGCAGGTCAGCGCCGACTGTGTGATCGCCTCCAACACGTCGTCGCTGTCCATTACCCAACTAGCTGCCAGCGTCAGTCAGCCTGAGCGCTTCATCGGTTTGCATTTCTTCAACCCGGTGCCGGTAATGGGCCTGATCGAAGTGATTCGTGGCCTGCAAACCAGCGATGCCACCCACGCCTTGGCGCTGGACATGGCGACCACACTCGGCAAAACAGCAATCACCGCCGGCAACCGTCCGGGATTCGTGGTCAACCGGATTCTGGTGCCGATGATCAATGAAGCGATCCTGGTGTTTCAGGAAGGCCTGGCCAGCGTCGAAGACATCGACGCCGGCATGCGCCTGGGCTGCAACCAACCGATCGGCCCGCTGGCGTTGGCGGATCTGATCGGCCTGGACACCGTGCTGGCAATCCTTGAAGCCTTCTATGACGGCTTCAACGACAGCAAATACCGCCCCGCTCCACTGCTCAAGGAAATGGTCGCCGCCGGTTACCTGGGACGCAAAACGGGGCGTGGCTTCCATGCCTATGCCTGAGCGGTGCTCACGCTTCGCCGAATACCGGGACAAGGTGCTGGAGCTCTTTGCCAGCAAGGGTTTCGGTCAAGTCGGCATGCGTGAGCTCGCGACCTGCCTGGGGCTCGCTCCAGGCTCGCTGTATCACCATTACCCCAGCAAGCAGCACTTGCTGCTCGACCTGATCGAGGAGTTCTACGAAGAGCTGCTGGCCACCCTGGGGCGCATCGAACAAACGGCCCCGGCAAAACGCGACAGACTCAACCAATTGATTCGCGCGCACCTGAATCTGCATCAGGAGATGCCCTGGCATTTTCGTCTGGTGGAGCGCGACAGCGGCTGCCTGAATGAAGAGCAGCAGGAACGGGTCCGGCAACTGCGCGAGCAATACGAACGCAAGTTGCTGCTGATACTGCGCATCCGCCCCCGGTTCAGTGAACAGGGCGTGTTGGCCGCCGGTCATGCCATTGGCGCCTTGCTTAACAGCGCGCCCAGTTGGCTGACGCACTATTCGCTGGATGAACAAGAGCGCGATAATCTGCTGGAAAACATGGTGGGTGGCGCCATCGAGCGATTACTGGCGCCAGGTGATAAGCCGCGCCTGGCCAGTGTGATCAAAAAACAGGACGTGTATCCACGGTCGCAAGTCCCCATGCAATAAAATCCCGCACCGGGATTGGCACAACAGATGACGCACAAACAAAAACGCCGCTCAATGAGCGGCGTTTTTGTGTTTGGAGCGAAATACAAGATTCACCTGTATTTCGCACGCCTCAGGCGTTTCAGCTCCAGGGACGGTCTCCATTCTCGTCCTTGATGCGGGTCGGCAGACCCATCACATCCAGCGCCTTGAGGAACGGCTCGGCCGGCAGCTCCTCGACGTTGGCCATGCGCTGCACATCCCACTCCCCGCGTGCGACCAGCAGGGCTGCCGCCACAGGTGGCACGCCAGCGGTATAGGAAATGCCCTGGCTGTCGGTTTCGGCAAAGGCTTCTTCGTGGTCGGCGACGTTGTAGATGAACACTTCGCGCGGCTGGCCATCCTTGGTGCCTTTTACCAGGTCACCGATGCAGGTCTTGCCGGTGTAGCCAGGCGCCAACGAGCTCGGATCAGGGAGCACAGCCTTGACCACTTTGAGCGGCACGACTTCCAGGCCTTCAGCGGTTTTGACCGGTTGCTCGGAGAGCAGGCCGAGGTTCTTGAGTACGGTGAACACATTGATGTAGTGCTCGCCAAAGCTCATCCAGAAACGCACGTTGGGCACGCCGAGGTTCTTGGACAGGGAGTGCACTTCATCGTGGCCGGTCAGGTACAGGTTCTGCGCCCCTACGACCGGCAGGTCGTCGGTGCGTTTGACTTCGAACATAGTGTTGCTGGTCCACTGACTGTTCTGCCAGCTCCACACTTGTCCGGTGAATTCGCGGAAGTTGATTTCCGGATCGAAATTGGTGGCGAAATACTTGCCATGGGAGCCGGCATTGACGTCGAGAATGTCGATCGAATCAATACGGTCGAAATACTGTTGTTGCGCCAACGCTGCATAGGCGTTGACCACACCAGGGTCGAAGCCCACACCGAGGATGGCGGTGATGTTCTTCTCTTTGCATTCCTCGAGGTGCTTCCACTCGTAGTTGCCGTACCAGGGCGGCGTCTCGCAGATTTTGCCCGGTTCTTCGTGAATGGCGGTGTCCAGGTAGGCCACGCCGGTATCGATGCAGGCACGCAGCACTGACATGTTGAGGAAGGCAGAACCGACGTTGATGACGATCTGCGATCCGGTTTCGCGGATCAGCGCCTTGGTCGCCTCGACATCCATAGCGTTCAGCGAGAAGGCTTTGATGTCAGCGGGCTCTTTGAGGCTGCCCTTGGCCTTGACGCTGTCGATGATGGCCTGGCATTTGGAGATGTTGCGCGACGCGATAGCAATACGACCGAGTTCATCGTTGTGCTGCGCGCACTTGTGGGCCACCACCTTGGCGACACCTCCTGCACCAATGATAAGCACGTTCTTCTTCAATTTTTCTCTCTCTCCTTCTCTGCCAGCTTACGAAAGGCTGGACATGTAGTCGTTGAAACCAAACTCACGAACCACCTCGACACTACCGTCGAGTTGTTTCACTACGATGGACGGCATTTTCAGGCCGTTGAACCAGTTCTTCTTGACCATGGTGTAACCCGCCGCGTCGACGAACGACAGCCGATCGCCGATGGCGAGGGGACGATCAAATTGATACTCGCCGAAAATGTCGCCGGCCAGGCAGGATTTGCCGCACACCATGTAGGTGTGTTCGCCCTCGCTGGGCGCCAGCTTGGCATTCAGGCGATAGATCAGCAGATCGAGCATATGCGCCTCGATGGAGCTGTCCACTACGGCCAGGTGCTTGCCGTTGTAGAGGGTGTCGAGCACGGTCACTTCCAGCGAAGCGCTCTGGGTGATGGCGGCTTCGCCCGGCTCCAGGTAGACCTGCACGCCGTATTTCTGCGAGAAGGCCTTGAGCCGCGCGCAGAATTCGTCGATCGCGTAGCCTTCACCGGTGAAGTGAATGCCGCCGCCCAGGCTGACCCATTCGACCTTGTGCAGCAGATGGCCGAACCGCTCTTCGATGGTGCTCAACATTTGGTCGAACAGGCCGAAGTCGGCGTTCTCGCAGTTGTTGTGGAACATGAAACCCGAGATTTGCTCGATGACTTGCTCGATCTTCACCGGATCCCACTCACCCAGACGGCTGAACGGCCGCGCCGGATCGGCCAGCAGGTAATCCGAGCTGCTCACCTGCGGATTGACCCGCAGACCGCGCACCTTGCCGGCTGAAGCCTCGGCGTAGCGCTGCAGCTGACCGATGGAATTGAAGATGATCTTGTCGCAGTTGTCGAGCATCTCCTCGATCTCGTCGTCGGCCCAGGCCACGCTGTAGGCATGGGTCTCGCCAGCGAACTTCTGTCGACCGAGCTTGAGCTCGTAGAGCGACGACGACGTAGTGCCGTCCATGTATTGCTGCATCAGGTCAAACACTGACCAGGTGGCGAAGCACTTGAGTGCCAGCAGGGCCTTGGCCCCGGACTGTTCGCGCACATAAGCGATCTTCTGCATGTTCGCCAGCAGCTTTTGTTTGTCGATGAGGTAGTACGGCGTCTTGATCATTTCGAGGCCTCCGGCAAGGCCAGCCAAAAAAAGGATGCGCATTGTGCCTTCACTGGCAACTTATCGAAAGAGCAGAGAGCGCAGTTTGCCGAGCCGTCCTTGATTGGATCCAGAAGCCAGCGTCAGCGGCAGCTCAAACGGCGGCTGCTTTCTCGAACACAATGCAATAGTGCATCGTTCGGGAGGTGTCGACGCAATTTCGGTTTCAGATGCTGACTTTATTGCGTACCGGGTCGTTCAGGGTTTCAGAATTTTGATACTGGCGAACGTTGATTCATCTCGTGCCTGATCCAGCAAACTCATCGGCCTTGCCATTGGCAATGCCTGTGCAACCGGCCTTGATGTCACTTGCGGTTGCGTTTGCGTCGCCAAGCGCTCATCGCTGGGTGGAATGCCGAAATACTCGCGATAGCACTTTGAAAAATGGGGTGTGGACACAAAGCCACACACCACCGACAACTCTACTATCGAAATCGGCGTTTGCTTGATCAACTGACGAGCGCGGATCAGACGCAGCTTGAGGTAGTAGCGTGATGGTGAGGAATGCAGGTATTTCTGGAATAACCGCTCCAGCTGTCGACGGGACAAACTGACATAGTTCGCCAGTTCGTCGAGGTCGATCGGCTCTTCCAGATTGGCCTCCATTAAGGCGACGATTTCCTGCAACTTCGGTTGGTGGGTACCAAGCATGTGTTTAAGGGGCACGCGCTGATGATCCTGCTCGTTGCGGATTCGCTCGTAGACGAACATGTCGGAGATGGCCGCTGACAGTTCATGACCATGATCGCGACTGATCAGGTGCAGCATCATGTCCATTGGCGCGGTGCCACCGGAGCTGGTGAAGCGGTCTCGGTCAAGGGTGAATAGACTGGAGCTGAGGTTCACTCGCGGAAAAGCTTCCTGCATGGCCGCCAGAAACTCCCAGTGCACGCTGCAGTCGAAGCCATCGAGCAAGCCTGCCTGGGCCAAGGCCCAACTACCTGTGCACACGCCCCCTATCCGCTTCGCGCGCCGCGCCTGGGCTCGCAACCAGGTAATGTGTTCACGGGTCACCGCGCTTTGAATGCCAATGCCACCGCAAACGATCACGGTGTCCAGTATCGGTGCGTTATTGATCGCCGCATCCGGAGTGATCGGCATGCCATCGCTCGCCCACACCCGCTCGCCCCCCAGGCTGAAGGTGTGCCAGCGGTACAGCTCTTGTCCGGTCAACTGATTGGCCATTCGCAGAGGCTCTATGGCAGATGCCAAAGAGATCAAAGTGAATTGGTCCAGCAGCAAGAAACCAATGGTTTGGGGAGGAACGGCCTTGGAGGTGTCGTATGCCATCGAAGTTTTTTCTCGCAGTGAGCGGTAATGGCCCGTGGCGCTGGCGGTATTAACCGCCCCGCCACTGCTGGCGCACTGAAAAGATCGCAAGCAGGTTTATGCTGATATGGCTGCTATGCACTTTCCGCCGACACTGCACTGCGCGGCTGCCCATGCTGACGCGCGGTCACAAGGCCGATAAAGGAAATCACCAGCGCCAGACCGATGGTCGAAGAAACTTCCATACGGTGCTCGGGCGTCACCATCATCACCGCCAACGCTGCGCAGATGAAGGCGATGACCAACCAGGTAAGCCAGGGGAACAACCACATTTTGAAGGTCAGCGTGACATTCTGCCGAAGCAGAATCTTGCGCATACGCAGTTGCGACACGGCGATAACCAGGTACACCAGCAAGGCAATGGCGCCGGAGCTGGCGAGCAAAAACTGAAACAGTCCGGCGGGCATGAAGTAGCTGAACAAGGTCACGCCGGCACCCAGTACGGTGCTGGCGATCACTGCAGCCCTCGGCACGCCACACGACGACGTCACCTTCAGCGGCTTCGGTGCATCACCGCGCTTGCCCAGCGAAAACAGCATGCGCGAGGCAATATAGATCGACGAGTTCATGCAGCTGGCCACGGCAATCAACACCACCACATCTACCATTAACTTGGCGTGGGGAATGTTCATCAATTCCAACGCTCGCTGGTAAGAGCCCACCGACGCCAGCAACGGATCATTCCAGGGCACCACGGAAATGACCACGAAAATGGACAGCAGGTAGAACACCCCGATCCGCCAGATCACCGAGCGTGTGGCTTTGGCGATGTTCTGCGCCGGGTTGCTGGATTCGGCAGCTGCAATGGTCACTGCTTCTGTACCGATGAAGCTGAACATGATGGTGATGAATGCCCCGACAACCGCGGACAAACCGTTGGGCGCGAAACCGCCATGTTCCTCCATGAGTCGACTCAACCCGCTGGCTTCGCGCTCGGGAATCCAACCCATCAACACCGCAAAACCAAGGCCGATAAAGCCGATGATCGCCACGACCTTGGCCATCGCAAACCAGAATTCGAACTCGCCGTATTTGGACACGCTGAACAGGTTAGTCACGACCAACAGGATGATCGACGCCAAGGCAAACAACCAGGTATCGATCTGCGGGAACCATTGGTTCAATACATGCCCGGCCGCGAGCGCCTCGATGGGTATCACCAGCACCCAGAACCACCAATAGAGCCAGCCGATGGTGAAGCCTGCCCAACGCCCGATTGCCTGGTCGGCGTAGGTAGAGAAAGATCCGGTGTCCGGGTTGGCAACCGCCATTTCGCCCAGCATGCGCATGACCAGAACGACCAAAAGACCGGAAAACAGGTAAGCCAGTAATACCGCCGGCCCCGCCGCAGCGATGGCATGTCCGGAGCCAACAAACAAACCTGCGCCGATAATCCCCGCGATAGAAAGCATTGTGACGTGACGCGGCTTAAAACCCTGCGCCAACTGACCGTTCGAATCTCTGGAGTTCAGGTTATTCATTGTTTTTTTTTGTTCTCTGGTGATCGACGTTAGGAGTACTGACTGAGGGTCAGGCGATCATCATTTTTCCCTGTTGCCGCGTCTCGAACGCGGCGCACCTCAACGCTCCGGAGTTTCTAAATCAAGCATCACAGCCGCACACGGCCATGAAGTGACGCGTCACCTTACGCGTCTTGACTTGAAAGCCAGTAGCCCGAGTGCGCCATTTACGAGTCTGATTTCGACACGTGTTGCGCGTATCGCGTGTGGTGCATTAACCGGAAAAAAAGAGAGACCGATGTCTCTTTTCTTGTTTTTAGCTGGCCATTAACAAACAGCAATATGGGAATCGGCCCGTGGTTCAGTGCCGCCACACCGCAAATCGATGTTCAGGCCGACACTGAGACAAGGTTTCCTCATCAAGCCGCCAGGTTCTGATCTACGCTGAAAACACAACCGGAGGCTTCCAACGATGTGCGGACGTCTTTCCCAGTACCGAGGCATTCATGACTTTGTCGCGGCGCTCAACATTCCAAACGCATTGATCAACTATGCAGGAGACCAGCCTTTAGAGCTCTACAACGTCGCGCCATCCGCTCAGCTCGCCCTCTTCCACCAGGAAGGCCAGTTTATGCGAGCCGACATGGTGCGCTGGGGCTGGCGGCCACGCTGGGCAATGGAGCATGCCGCGCCGATCAAGGTCCGAGTAGACGGAGTTGCCCATAATCCATTCTTCAGAACGATATGGCCGCATCGGGCGATCATCGCGATCGACAACTGGTTTGAATGGGTGGACGAAGGTGGAGCGAAAACACAGCCTTATCTGATCCGGCGCAAGGATCGCGCCCCAATCTTCTGCACCGCGATAGGCCAGTACCCCACCGCCGAGCATGCACCGGAGGCGCATGACGGCTTCGTGTTCATCAGCGCCGACAGCAAGGGCGGCGTGGTGGATATACACGACTGGCAGCCAGTGACGCTCAATCCCGAACTGTCGCGGGAATGGCTGAATCCAGCTACATCGGAAAAGCGCGCGGAGCAAATAATGCTATTACAGTGGGAGCCGCCGGAGGCTTTCGAATGGTTCAAGGTCGATCGCGCTATCGGTAATATCCGCAATCAGCAGAGTGGCCTGATCAATCCCAGCGATCGACTTATCTGAGTTCCTGCTGGCCAAAAGCAGCCTGTGAATGAAGCAGTAACCTGCGACGATCAATCACAGGTCAATGCGGCTGAGACAACTCAAAAACCTGCTCAAGGAGCACCAAAGCGGGCGAGCGCAGCGTCGATAAAACGTCGCAGTTTAGCGGTTCTCTGACGATTGGCCGTGTAGAGCAAATGCATTTGTCGGCTTGGGGCCTGGTAATCAGCTAATACTCGAACTAACTCGCCGCTGCGCAATGCCGGCTCAAGAAAGTCTTCGGGGCCAAGGACAATCCCGAACCCGTCCAGTGCTGCTGACAGCAATGCTTTGCTCTCGTTGACCTGCAACCGACTGGCGACCTGTACCCGTTCAACCGCGGAACCTTTGCACAATACCCATTCGCGGTCGGCCGGCCGGGACCAATAGGAATAGCCCAGACACTCATGGCTCTTGAGATCACCCGGAATTTGCGGCACTCCACGTTCGGTGAGATAGCTCGGTGCCGCACAGGTTACCAATCGATAAGGCGCCAACGGCCTGGCGGTCAAACTGGACGTAACCAACGGGCCGATCCTGAAAGCCACTTCGTACCCCTCTTCCACCAGATCGACGAAGCGATCGGTCAAATGCAGATCAATTTCGACCTCCGGGTGTTGACGCAAAAACTCCGTCACAAACGGCATGAGGCTATAGGAGCCGAATGTTACGGGCGCGCTGATTTTCAGTTTGCCACGCGGGGTGTCATTCATGATCTGCGCAAGGGAGTCGGCAGCCTGAGTTTCGCTCAAAATGTGCTTGCAGCGTTCGTAGTAAGCGCTGCCCAACTCAGTCAGGCTCTGGCGTCGGGTGGTACGGTTCAGCAGCCGCGCACCTAGACGTTGCTCAAGCGCGGCAACATGCTTGGCCACCATTTGCGGCGACAGGCCCAATCGCTCGGCGGCGCTGGCATAGGAGCCGGATTCCGCCGCCATCACAAACGCCCCCATGCTCGTCAGGCGATCCATCATTCAACACTCCTGGTAACGAGACTAGGTAGCCGATGATTATTTATCTGCTCCTGGTTGGCAATCATCATAGTTTCTTCTTACTAACCAACGGAGCAAGGACATGCGTATCGGCATTATTGGGGCAGGCTTCATCGGACGTGCAGTGGCGCAATTGGTCATCGCGGCAGGACACGAGGCGATGCTCAGCAATTCACGTGGGCCACGGACCATGAGCAGCGTGCTCAGCGGCATTCCTGGCAGTCAGGTCGGCACTGTCGAGGACGCAGCACAATTTGGCGAAGTTGTACTCGTGGCCATTCCTCTTGAGCATTACCGAAGCGTGCCGGCCAAGTGGCTAGAGGGCAAAACCGTTCTGGATGCCAACAATTACTACCCGGAACGCGACGGTCACATTGCCGCTCTCGACCGATTCGAAACCACCACCAGCCGCCTGCTCGCCGAGCATCTGCCCCGCTCCAGCGTGGTCAAGGTGTTCAATGCAATCCTCGCCCAGGACCTGCTGCTGGACTCGCGCCTGAAAGCGGCGCCCGACCGGCGTGCACTACCAATTGCGGCGGATGACCTGGCGGCGAAAGCGCTGGTGATCACGTTGCTGGATGAGATTGGATTCGACGCGGTAGATGCGGGCAGCCTTGATGAAAGCTGGCGATTCGAACGGGCCAAACCCGCCTACTGCGTACCGCTGGATAAAGAGGGGTTGAAGGTTGCATTGGCTGCGGCCCAGCGGCAGGTCGAATTGCCCGAGGGAGCGTGGCGTCGCTGAATACCCACAACCTACTGGATCGAGAGAAGACTTGGAGCTGACTGAGGGCAATGTCAGCTTTGGGTCGATACGGGCGATTCGTGAGCGGCCGCTTTTGCCGGGAAACGGATGACGAGCCAGTTGCTCTCATTCGCGTCTTCACAGGACGAAGTAGCTGGAGGACTAATCCAAATCCTGTTTCGCTCGACATTTTGGGTAGGCGCTGCAGCCCCAGAATCGCTCTCCTGCTCTATCGCCTGTCTTACGGATACGAATTTCGAAAGCACTTCCACAACGCGGGCAACGGCGTTTCGCCAAAGGGTCGTTTCGCTGTTTCAGTCGTTGTACATGCTCGTAGTGGGTAGTGAGCGTACTGTCCCTCTTCCCGCTCTCCATAGCCTTCACCATTACACTCACCTGCGCTTCGCTAAACACAGGCAGCTGAAAGGACTTGATATAGCGGATGCAGCTGACGCCTTGGGTGACATTGTCCGGCATGACGGTCTTGAAGCTACTGCCGCCGACGAAGGCGATTACAGAATGGATGTGCTCGGGCGGAACGCTGAGCAGCGCTTCTAGCGCTTTCAGGTGCTTGTAATTCTGCCGCAGCGGGTTCTGGAACCTGAAGCGATGCCGGAAGATCTGCTGTGTCCACTGGGCCTGGCGCTCACCGCCGAAAATCCAGCCGCCCATGTTTTTGGTCTCCAGCACGAAAATGCCAAAAGGCGACAGGAACACATGATCGATCTGGGTAGTGCCATCGGGCGTATCCAGTGTGACGTTGTGCAACCGGCGGTAGACCTGGCCATCCAGCCCATAGTGGGCAAATGCCCTCACCAGCAACTCACCGAACCAGCCCTTGAACCAGGGTGTCTTGATGATGATGACGAGGACCAATAATGGCAGCAGCCACTTCAGCATGTCGAACAGCGGCTGGAACATCACAAAAATATTCATCGCTTCCTTTGCGTTGGGAGGGTGTGTCCGTACACCGGATGAGGCCACGCCTTCACCCTTTTTGTTCCTTTCTAGCTTAGGTGAGGTAACTGGCGTCTGCTTTCGGCCCTGCTGTGTAAAAACGTTTTAGAGCAGGTTTGACAGTCAGAACTGGAAAGAAAATGGACACCAGCAACTCAACCGCGCACCAGGTAGGCCCCTGATGGAACCCGATATCGCAGCTTCTTGCATTTGCCCGGTGCAGGCTGATGCCCCGGCGGACGATCAGGAAACCAAATTCGGCATTTACCCGGAGGTGGCATATGGCCGCGGGGTATCTCAACCTCACCGTACGCAGGCTCTGGCTCGACATTAACCATTTGCAATTGTCCTTCGGGCCCGGCTCTGCCAGTCGTCGGTGCATCCGAAACCCGATTTGCCTCTACGCGAGTGAAGTTGTCAGCCTCGCGCCCAGGGTTCTGAGTGGATTGCTCAACAACCGCCATTTCCGCTTCGCGGCGCCTTTGGCTCTCCTCTGCCAACCCCTTCTGTACTGCGACCAGGTTCTCTTTGGCATTGGGTGGGGTACCCGAAGACTGCGCCTGCTGCGCCGCCTGGATCAATTGGAAGTTGCGGTTGCGCAACTCGACGTTGCGACCCACCCGCATGTTCGAGCGCACCGCCAAGGTTTCAGCCTGCTGGTACTGCCCCTGCTGAAGACGCAACACACCGAGGTAATGCAGCGTCGCGGGATTGTTCGGCTGGATATGCAGGGCACGCTCCAGCGTGGCGGCGGCCTGATCCAGTTGGCCATTTTCATACTGCCGCGAGGCGGTTTCGATCAGGGTCGTTGATGCGCTGTTGCTTTGCGCGGGCGCTCTTCGCTCGGCAGCAAACGAACAAAGCGACGTGACGGCGCAGAACACCAGAATGAGACCCGGCAAAAAACTCTTGGTTGGCATCAGGGGGCGGACTCGAGTGAATTCGGAGGGCACTGCCATAAAACAGACCACAGTGCTGCTCGGCAATCCAATACCGGGCCGCTATTGACCTGGCCAATACCCTGAAGTTCCTGCAACAACGGCCGTCGCAGCCAGCATCATTTTTTACCATCCCAACATCTAAGCATGAGCTATTGCTGCACTTCGCGCAGAGCAGAAAACGGCCAGAAGCGGGCATCGAGAAAGCAAACTTCAAAAGTGGTCGAACATTGAGAGCATTGGCTATTTAACCAACGGGGCCCTAGAACTTTTCCCTATTTATCGGTCTATGTGGATAGGTACATTCGCCAGGTAAGCACGCCTCCCCGCAGGCTTCCCACTGCCAGATGGCCACACGCCCAATTGTCAATCAGAGGTTGTCTTCGCGCATGAAATTCCATGTCCCACGGATGGTGCTCTTCGGCCTGTTCGCGTTCGCGGCAGTGGGCTCGGCATCAGCCACACAGATGAAGACCTCAACCCCTGTTTTCGCAACTGAAGCCCCAGCCGTACAGGCTCCTGTCCAGGCCGCCGGCAACCCTTGGCCGACCTTGGCGAGTATGGCCGGCAAGCAGCCAGGGCCGTTGCTTGCCCATGACGACCGATACTGGCATGACGGCCGTTGGCATGATCGTAGGGACAATTGGCGCCGAGACGACTGGCGCAGAGATCAGTGGCGTAGAGAGCAAGCCCGCCGGGAAGCTGAACGCCATCGTGATTGGGAGCGCCACCAGGATCGAGCCATGCGGCACCGTTACAAGGATGATCACGGTTATTATCGTCGCTAGTGCGAAGCCCCGGAACAATCCACCTGCAACACGGGGCGATATTGCCAGCCTGCAAAACCAAGACTCAAATCGGTCCGAAATAGCAGTGCTCGCCCACATCGACGAACGCCGGCAGATTTAACGTAGAAACACGTACTTCAATACGGTATCTGGGTTTTTTCACACTCTGGGCCAAAAGTAGCCTCCTTGGCGCGGCCGCAAACACGTCAGTTCAATCAAGAATGGGACGAAGGAAACTGCGCTCGTAGTTCAGGATGAATTTTTGCTCGGTAGCTTGCGCCACCAATTGAACACACTCAGGATCAACTCCGGCCTCCCTACGGTACTGCTCATAATCTGCCAGGCTGGAAAAGCTGAATAGACAGTAAGCGATGTTGTTGGCACCTTCGGCTGGGAGAAAGTAGCCGTGGTGGTTTCCTCCCATACGAGTCACCACACGAATCCAATGACGAGAATAGCTTTCGAAAGCCGGGATCTGATAGGGATCGATTACATATCTGACGTGGCAAGTAATCACTGGATCATTCCTTTGAAAATGGGCAAACCGCTATCCTATACATGCCTTAAACCGATGGCAGTTTTGGGTCCACAGCCGCCTTTTATACATGTCAGAGATCGACCCGACGCCCCTACGCCGCCTGCCGCCGCATGGTCAGGATAGCAGCACCAAAACCGATGAATGTCGACCCCACCACCCGGCTGACCCAACGGGATAGCGCAGGCCGGGTTAGCACACCCTTGGCCCGCGAGGCGAGCGCGGCATAGAGGCTCAGGGACGACACCGACAATGCCATGAAGATCGAGGTGAGGATCAGAAATTGCGGTAGCAATGCCGCACTCTGATCGATGAACTGCGGGAACAACGCGGTGAAAAACATCGTCGCCTTGGGGTTGGTCACCGCCGTCAGGAAGGCGGCTTTGTACAGTTTGGAGCGAGTCGGCCGGCTTTCCTTCAAGTCGTCCTGAATCCCGTCCGGGAGCATCGGGCCCTTTTTGAACAATTGTCTGATGCCCAGGTAGAACAAATAACCGGCACCGATGAACTTCACTGCGTTGAACAGCCATTCGGAACTGGCAAGCAGCGCCCCCAGCCCCAGCATGGCAGCGGACGACAGGCAGAACAGGCCACTGGCGTTGCCGAGCGATGACCATATGGCGCTGCGCTGCCCATGGGCCAGGCTATTGTTGATCGCCATCAAGGTCGCAGGCCCTGGGCTGGCAATGGCAATCGCGGCGACCAATGTAAACGTCAGAATCGAGTGAGAATCCATTTTCAAAGCTCGTGGTGGCGGGGGCCGGCATGTTACAGGAACGAACGGGGCAACGAGTTAAGTGGTGCTCGGTTTCCCAGACGGTAATTGGATTGAAAGCGTTCCTTGCCCACAGACAGCAACCGCCCCATAGCTGCCAGTGGTGACAGGCAGAAAACGGCCAGAAGCGGTCATTTACAGCTGGTGAAAACCCGAATTTCAAGGCCTGATAATCGCTGCGAATGTTGTAAATCTTCAGGCTCCTTGCGCAAGTGGTGTCTATAATTTTTCAGATATCGGCCCCATTGGTCAGTGAATACAAATGCCCGCAGATGACGATTCGCTGCCCGGTTCTGAAATTCTCTTCGACGAAGCTGATTGTGGCTTACTGCTTACCGCAGAAAATGGCCAGATCGCACAGGTCAACCTCACCTTCTGCCGCTGGATTGGCTACCGCAGGACAGAGCTGCTCGGTCGTCACATCCAAGACCTGATGACCCCTGAAGGGAGAACGTTTCACAAGACGTACTGGGCGCCCCTTATGCAAATACAGGGCGTGATCGCTGATGTGAAATTCGATCTCGTTCACTACAACGGACATTCAATTCCGATGATGCTCAGCGCCATCCGTTGTGAGAGTTCTGCTGGCATATTTCATGAAATGACACTGTTCAAAGCCGAAGATCGGCAAAGGTACGAGCGCGAACTGCTCAATGCCCGAATGCTCGCCGAAAGACATTTGGCAAAACACCTCAAGGATCAACGGGTAATGGATATTACCCAAAACAAGCTGCGCCTCACTTACGCCGCGGCGGAAGACAGGGCCCTGTTCGCCGAGCAGCTTATCGGGATTGTCAGTCACGACCTGCGTAACCCATTGTCGGCGATAAAAATGGCAGCGGAGCTGCTGGGTCGCAGGGAAATGGATGCTAAACAAGCACAAATCCTTGGCCACATCACCCACTCCGCAGAACGCGCACAGCGTCTGGTGGCCGATCTGCTGGATTTCACCTTGACGCAGGTGGGGCGAGGAATCGCAGTCCTGCCCAAACCCGTCGATCTACACGAACTGGTGGCCGACTGCCTGGACGAGTTGAGTCTGGCGTTCCCCGGACATGAGTTGACCCACCTGCGTTATGGACAAGGTGACTTTACTGCCGACAGTGATCGGCTGTATCAGCTCATCGGCAACCTGGTCGCCAATGCAGTAGCCTACGGTGCTGCCGATAGCGGAGTCACCGTTTCTTCGCGCTTCGAAGATCAAGCCATCATCCTTACGGTGCACAACCTTGGCACACCCATACCGCTGGAGTTGCTCAAGGACCTGTTCGAACCGATGATCCGTGGCAGTCATGACAATGCTGAACTTAGAAGTGTCGGGCTGGGCTTGTTCATTGTTCGTGAGATCGCACGGGCGCACTACGGCGAAGTGGCTGTAGCATCTTCTCTAACGAGCGGAACGACATTCACTGCAACCTTTCCTCGCACCTTAAGTTAGCTTGGATTGACCTCACCCAGCCCCGTCGCCCTTCATTAATAGCCGACGATAGCCTGATGTGACTGGCCGCTATGGGTCGAAAGTAGCCGGTGACAGCTTCATCAGTTGACCATACCCCAATCAACCGATTGCAGGTTCCAATTGGGGGCACTGTCGCTGCTATGCTTGGGCTTTCTCGAAAGGAATCGACACCATGCCAAGCAATTATTCACTGTCGGATGTACTGGAAAGGCTGTTCGAAAACCAGCAGGCCCTGGAGGCGGCCATTATGGAGTTGACCCTGCTGGTCGAGGAGCAAGGGGCGCAGGAAGTGGGCGGAAATGTCCGTGGCGCACTGTAGACCATGGGTGAAAACGCCGGTCATATCAAACAAGGCCTAGCTCGATTGAAGAAATTGGACATCGGTTCACCGAGTGCACACCAAGGGCCCGTCGACAGTCATGTCGAGGTGAGTTCGGTTAACCTGTCCGGTTCACCTCACAGGTAGCTATCGGCCGATTGTGTTGAAAAAGTCGGCCATGGTTTGCGCATCCAAAAAGTACGCGTCCGAGATTGAAATCTTTACTTTTGGCAGAGGCTTCCGGACTCGGATTTCACGTAGCCGCGTGCGAAAAAGGCGTTTTCACCAGTCAATGATCAGGCAGTTTGGGCAGACCGACTTTTTCAACAGAATCGGCCAATTCCTGCCTCTCACGACTGACCGAAATCCACAACCCAAAGCTGCCCCATCAGACATCTTCCTATGTCTAGCGAGACTGGGGCAATTACCTGTATGCGTCCGGCAAAGTCATCTAGCTAACTCCGCTAGTCCAGCCATGGTGTCCACCTGATTTTGAGAAAGGACAGCTAACCCTTAGCCGATGAGAATAACGAGACATTCGTTATTCGTTTGTTGCGCTCGTGTGAACATTTTTACCTACTTCTGCAGCAGAAATTGGTAGGGAGTCTAAAATTGAAATGCCATGGATCGGTTCCATCCCATATCTGCGTAATGATGCGAGGGACCGTTGGCAGGTAGGTGGCTTTGGAGCCAACACCGGTCCGGTGTTGGCTAAATGGATTTGAACTTGGAGGGAACCATGAGCAATCTCATCGCCAGCGGCGAACCACCTGAAGCCGTTCGCGCCATGGTCAAGGTTTACGCCTACTTGCTGCTCGTCGGATTTGCGTTTGTTCCGGCCTTTTTGATTGGCTACTTATACGTCTTTCAAGACCCCACCCTTATATTCGAGAACCACCTGTTCCATATCATTGCGATCACGGCAGCCACCTTGGAAGGATTGTTTGTGACGTACGTAACGTGGCGCTGCTATCAGTCATCGGGAGACCCGCTGCTGCGCTGGATGACGCTTGGCTTTCTCGGTTTTGTGCTGATCTACGCGTTGCATGGTGTGTTCACCGGGCTCGCACACCACAATATCTGGCTCTTCCTGCTTTATGGTCCAGCCTCTCGACTGGTCATGGCGACTCTGCTGTTAGTCGGAATGCTGTCGTACCATCGCCCACCTGATGCTGCGGACCAACGAATGAAGTCCCGCCCGTGGCTGACCTGGATAGGACTGTTCCTGCTGGTTGACGTGGCAGTGGCGTACGTCGCAAATTCACCGATCGCCGGCAACCTCGCGGTGCGTTTCTCGATGGAAGGTGGTGCCCTCGTTCTTTCCATGTTGACCGTGACAATGCTCCTGCTGCGCCGTATCCGTTCGCCGCTGATGATGATTTTTGTCATCTCGGTCACTGCGTTCGCGCTGTCATCTCTTGCCTTCATCCTTGCACGTCCGTGGAACCACATGTGGTGGCTCGCTCATGCGATCTTCGCAGGTGGATTCTTCATGTTGAGCTATGGGGTAGTGCAAGCGTTCCTCACCACGCGGTCGTTCTCGAAGATTTACAGCCAAGAGGAGTTGATGGTACGTCTTGCCGAAGCGATGGCGTATACCGAGAGCGCCCTGCAGGAGCTCCAGCGCACCAATCAAGAACTCGGCCACCTTGCGGCGACCGATCCACTGACTGGCGCTGATAATCGGCGTCGGTTCATGGAGCGGGTCGAAGACGAAATTGGCCGGACCGCGCGCGGCGGTGAGCCGTTCTCCGTGTTGGCACTCGATCTGGATAATTTCAAGTCCATCAACGATCGCTTCGGGCATCAGATTGGCGATGACATCCTGAAGAGTTTCGTGGAGAAATGCCTCGATTCCATCCGACCGTATGACGGCGTAGCTCGAGTAGGCGGAGAAGAATTCATGATACTGCTACCTCAGACTTCACTTGAAGGAGCGCACGAAATCGCTGAGCGTCTGCGAAGCACCGTTGCAAATAATTCTTTTCATGGCCTGCAGCGGTTAACCGTGGTCACAGTGAGCATCGGCGTATCGCAGTTTGGCCGCGACGGCGACACCATCGAGGCAATTCTACGTGCAGCCGATCAACGCCTATATCACGCTAAACACGAAGGCCGTAACCGTGTGGTTACTACCATCAAAACCAGCCTCCAACCTCTGCCCTGACCATCATCTCGAAGTCTCTGAAAGCGTCGGCATTGCGCCACAGCATTGGGCGTTATGGTTTTCTGGTTCGTGGGCATAGGCAAGCGCCGCCACTCAGTGTCAATGTCCCCATAGGGTCGATTGCCGCCCCTCACGACAGGCAGAAATCGGCCACAAGCAGTCGGTGGACAGACTAGTGGCAAATAGGTGGTGTCCTGCTACCCTCTTTACCATAGTCGGGCTTGCCGTCACTCCTGTCGTGTTCCCCCTCGATAGACCTCGCGCTACCGCGACAAGAAACCGATATGGCATGTCACCTAATGAGAGAGTATTAGGATAGCGCCATGAAATTTCGATGCCCTAGCTGTGGTTATATCGCAGACTACCTTCCGCCAACCCATAGGTGTCCTACATGTGACAAATTTTCCCACGAATGGCTGAGTTATGATTGGGAAAGCTTTGCTTTAATGAAGCGTCGACATATTGGATATAACCTTTTAATCATTGGCGTGGTTCTAATCAATTTTCTTGCAACGACCACCTCGAAATCAACCGATGCGCGTCAATGGCTGTTCAACTTGTTATTTATTCCAGCAATGATCAGTTTGTTTTATTGTCGAGAGCAGCTTAGAAAGAAATCGGAGTATGAAGGGCATAGCGGCAGGGCTACGCGTCCCTGGTTTATCGGTGGTTGGGGTCTCTAAAGCGGCTAACAACTCGTATTTGGACTCTCCCCACAAGTGATTAGTAATGCTTTCCAACCCTGTCGTCAGTGCGATTGCATTCGTATACCTAGCCTGTGTTTGATCCGGTGCTTTTCATCTTTCTCAACAAGCCTCGCAACCGAGTGAAGATTTTGTATTGGGAGCGCAATGGCTTTTGCCTTTGGCTAAAGCGGCTGGAGCCCGAGCGTTTCAAAACATCGCCGGATTGTTCGGATGAAGCCATCGTGCTGACGGTTCAAGAACTCAACTGGTTATTGGACGGTTTTGATTTGTGGCGCAACCGTCCGCATCAAGTTTTGACGCCTCGATTCGTCGCCTGATTCGGTATAAGCCAGGGCATGATTTCCATGCCCAAAGACCGTCCTGACGACCCTGTTTTGCTCAAGCGACTGCTTGAGCAAATGCTGAGTGAGCGCGAGTCGGATAAGGGCAAAATCGTTCATCTCGAAGAAGAAAACGCGCTGTTGCGTCAGCGTCTTTTCGGGCGCAAGTCAGAGCAGACTGCCGATCCTGCGACCCCGC
Organism: Pseudomonas sp. NPDC089918; assembly: GCF_050280605.1. Lineage (NCBI taxonomy): Bacteria > Pseudomonadati > Pseudomonadota > Gammaproteobacteria > Pseudomonadales > Pseudomonadaceae > Pseudomonas > Pseudomonas sp. NPDC089918. The sequence goes on from NZ_JBNNVP010000013.1 coordinate 50,465, forward strand.
AAATGGCCTTGTTCAAAGAAGCTGAAAGCGTCGCCGAGTTGGTCGACGAAGCGGTTGAAGAAGAGGTCGTAGTGCCGAACAAGCGACGGGGAAAACGCAAGCCTCTGCCTGCCGATCTTCCGCGTATCGAAGTTATTCATGAACTGCCCGAACATGAGCTGACCTGCGCCTGCGGTTGCCGCAAGCACGCCATTGGCGAGGAAATCAGCGAGCAGCTCGAAATCGTGCCGATGCAAATCCGCGTGATCAAACATGTGCGCAAGGTCTACGGTTGCCGCGATTGCGAAACCGCCCCGGTTACCGCCGACAAGCCGGCGCAGCTGATCGAAAAGAGCATGGCCAGCCCAGTGTGTTGGCGATGTTGCTGACGACCAAATACGTCGATGGCCTGGCCCTGCACCGCTTCGAAAAAGTGCTGGGCCGCCACGGCGTCGATATTCCACGCCAAACCTTGGCGCGCTGGGTGATCCAGTGCGGCGAACATCTGCAACCCTTGCTCAACTTGATGCGGGATCGACTGCTGGAAAGTCGCGTCATCCACTGTGACGAAACGCGGGTCCAGGTGATGAAAGAACCGGGGCGAGAGCCGACCAGCCAATCCTGGATGTGGGTGCAAACCGGCGGGCCGCCGAATCAGCCCGTTATCTTGTTTGACTACTCGACCAGCCGGGCGCAGGAGGTTGCGTCGCGCCTGCTCGAAAGCACGAGATCCATTTCATCCGTTCAGGACACAAAGAGGTACTCCGCGTAGCGCGTTGTTACATGTCAGAACCTGAGGCATGGAAAATTGCACTTATGCAAGCTGGGGCCTGTTACGGCGACATCGTGCAACTGCCTGCGCATGAAAGCATGATGGCGTTGGCTAAACGATTTTCTGTCTCGGGTGTGCGATGGAACAAAGCCAGCCATACCATCTCATTTGCAGAACGCTCCCATCTGATGTCATTAAAACTCTTTGGCAAAGAGAACTGTGATGAGCCGAACCGGGTACACCGCCCTCTTCCATGCACAGTTCATCCAGCCCCACTTAAATACGCTTCATCACTACGCCGAATAAGTCCAGCAACTCCCGGCTAGCGAGGCCCACCACCACGCGTATTTTGGCGGAATACTCGACCATGGCCTGGAGCTACTCGCTTGCAGTTTAAAACTGCATCAGCCGTATCTACTGCCCACCGGTCGAAGCCGCAGATCATATGCAGGAAGGGTTCGAAACCGGTGCCGCCGACGGACTTTGGATTTCCCCGACGTTTATGAATACGGGACTGACGCTTTCGTTGATGGAGTAGTTCCCATTTTGCAGGAGCGAGGGCTATTTCATCGAGATTATGAGAGCTCGACCCTGCGGGGTCACCTGGGTGTGCCAGTCCTATCACCTTTTTCTGTTGGAGGGCCATGTAGGCCGAGCCGGTGTCTTGGAAGGTCACGTGGGTGGCCCCGGCAATGCGGGGTCGACTATTCGGAGGTCGAGCCTTTGGTGGAGCTGATGCGCTTGTCCTTAAAGAAGCTTTTCGGCTGATCGGCGTTGATAACGGAGTTTCTCAAAAACTGAGATATGTACTTGAGGAGGGAGTGACTCACGAGCCGTGTTGAAATGTTCCAGTTGGTTTGTCATGCAGCTGCGCGTGCAATGACATCGGAAGCAATTATCATCGCTGGCTCTGCGCTACGGCAAAGGCAGCCGCTGCACACTCCTCTCAAATGATGCACATCGAATGTCTTTTGCTTCAGAAGCGATAAAGACCGCCCATTTCACTCTCGTCGCAGGAGAGTATGGGGAGCAACGCCAAAGGCCTTGCGAAAAGCGTGGCTGAAATGAGAGAAGTCGGAGAAACCGAAATCCAGCGCCGCCTGAGAAATACTGCGGACTTGACCACGCTCAATAGCGTCGCGGCTCGCGAGCAATCGCGCCTTCCAAATTTCCGCGACCGGCGATTTCTGATGACGGGCGAAAGCGCGCGTCACAGTACGCGTGGAGACATGGTGAGCTTGAGCAATGCGTTCGAGCGACAGGTCCGCCTCGGTCAAATACTGGTAGATGTAATTCATGATCCGGCCATACAGGTCCAACTCGTCATGAGTCTGCTTTAAATCCTGAAGTTCCAGACTGACGACCAGAAGGTCGAGCAAGGTGCTGGAGTAACGACTGGATATTCCTGTGTTATGGAAGCCTGAAGGCATACCCGCGGCTTGGCGTAACATCTCGCGTAACGGAATCACCCCTGGGCGACGATCATCCAGAACCACAGCGGTGCAATCTGCTATGCCGGGCAACCGCTGACTGAGCAGTTGTCGCGGAATGCGGACAAGGTGATTGTCGGTACCACCGAAGCTGAATCTGAACGGCTGGGATGCGTCATAAAGAAACAGATCGTCCGCGGTGAGCTTCGTCCGTCGGTCAGCCTGTTCCAGTTCGCCATAACCGCTCCTGGTAAAGCCCAACCACAAATCGTCATTAGGATCACTGCGTAGGTGCTGGGCGGACCGCTCCCAATAGTGCAAGGGTGCGGACAACGTGCAAATGTCCAATACCCCCATGCTATGCACCTCCAGAACCCCGTCGAAATCGCTCTGCGCCAGCAGTTTGCTGTCGGCGTCCAGGCAATGATGACAAACCACATCTTTCCAGTAATCAAACCGGAGTGGTGCCGTAACGGCAAGGGTCGAATAGTGACATGTCTGGCTCATTGCATTCACCTACCGGCAGCGATTTAACAAAAAAGCGTGGTAACGTTTTTGCGAGCCAAGCAAATAGCAGGCCACCCGCATGGCCTCATTCCAGCTATTAGACGCACTACAAGATAGCCACCTGAACACTCGGCTGGCGCGTAGGTCGGTAGATCCTCCTAAACACTCCCCTTGCAACTTCCCAGGGCGCCTCGCCCCTTATTTCACAAGCCCCGCACCATTGCTGCGCACTGATCTGCCGGCCATTTCTACCTGTCCTTTTTAACCAAACGGTTGTCCATTCGAGCCAAGCGCATTTCTTCTCCCCTCGATAATTTTCACTCCATGCCGTGTCCCTACATACACGAATGACGAGGTGTCTCATGCAACTACGAGAACAGCAGCGACTGTCCGATTCATCCTGGTTTTTACAGAGATGGGACATGGCACCCGAAGAGTTTGCCACTTACCTACTGCAACTCGGAACCCTGGCGCTGCAACGCCGATGGAGTAGTCCCAACCGCAAAACACCAACATCCACTGGGATGTAGAACAGCGAACCGTCCGTTTGAGACGGAATTAAAGGAGCCCCCATGGAATCTGCAATCGATAAACATCTCAAATGTCCCCGGACTTTGTCGCGTCGTGTTCACGACGATTACAAGCCACCTTTCCCGATGTTTGTAGGGCGAGCTGACGAAAACGTGAAGCAAGTTGTGATGGCTTACCTCGGGGTGCAATTTCGCGACGAACGACGCGCCGCCGCCCTGCAAGCCATACGCTACATTGACGCCAGCTTTGCCCTCGCCGATGGCCCTGGGCATTACGACCTGACCTACCACCTCGACAATCAGGGTTATGGAAACTTCATCGCCGTGGGTTACTGGCGTGATCCCGCCGCCTATCACCGTTGGCTACTTTCACCGCCTGTAGCGAATTGGTGGGGCGACGATGCGCGTCTGAACGAGGGGTTGGGGTATTTCCGCGAAGTCATCGCACCGCGCGCCGAGCAGTTCGAGACGCTATATGCATTCAAGGACGATTTGCCAGGTATCGGTGCAGTCATGGACGGCATCAGCGGCGAGATTGAGGAGCACGGCTACTGGGGCTCGGCGCGCGACCGCTTTGCTATCTCGCAGACCGACTGGATGCAGCCGACCAGCGAACTTCAAGTCATTTCAGGCGATCCCGCCACGGGCGGCAGGGTCGTCGTACGCGGCCACGATAACCTGACGCTGATCCGCTCTGGACAAGACTGGGTCGAAGCCGGCGAGGAAGAGCGCGCGTTATATTTCAACGAGATGCTGCCGCCACTGCAAGACGGCATGAACTTCCTGCGTGACGAGGGGCAGGCGCTGGGCTGCTACAGCAACCGCTTCGTACGCAATATCGACCTTGATGGCAACCTCCTCGACATCGCCTATGACATCGGTCACTGGCGATCGCTCGACAAGCTGGAGCGCTGGGCAGAATCCCATCCCACTCACTTACGCATTTTCACCACTTTCTTCCGCGTGATCGGCGGTCTTTCGAAGCTGCGGCTGTATCACGAGGTCTCGGTTGCGGATGGTAGCCAGCAACTGTTCGAGTACATCAACTGCCACCCACAGACCGGGATGATGCGCGACGCGCAAGTGTCGCCCACCTGACTCCATCGCTGACTCCACTTTTAGCCCTGCGCGTTGCCTGACTGGCGATAGCGGGGCTCTTTTTGCCCGAAAAAAGGATCTTCGATCATGAAACGGTTCCGCTACCTGTCGCTTGCAGCCCTCCTCCCCAGCCTTTCCTCCCACGCTCTCGAGGTGGATCCTGGCGATTACGAGCCGCTCCCCGTTGGAGCGACCATCGGCGTGCTCTACTACCAGCACTCCACGACGGACAATGCCTACTCCCAGGGGCACAAGACCAGTTCCAATTTCAACCTGACTTCCGATATCGGCATCCTGCGTCTGCTGCACGTCTACCAGTTGAGCGAGCGGCTGACCATCGAGCCTCAATTCCTATTGCCCTTCGGTCATGTCTCAGGCGGTGGTGACGCTTCTGGTTTAGGCGACGCCAGCGGCATCGGCGACCTCATTCTCACTGCGCCGCTCAAGTATCGTCTCAACGACGCCAACGACACCCTCGGTGCGACCGCTTACCTGTACGTGCCGACTGGCGACTATGACAAAGACGACGCGCTCAACCTTGGCGAGAACCGTTGGAAGTTCGATCTCCAGGCCGCTTACGTCAAGCACTTCACAGAGAAGTGGGCCATCGACCTCGTCGGTGACGCCATCTGGTACGGAGACAACAACGACTTCGGCGCCAGCTCAACCCGCCGGGAGCAGGACGTTTCCTACGGCGCTCAGTTGATGGGGCGCTACATGCCCGACGAGACAACGGCGCTCGCTATCGGCTTCGGCCACAGTTGGGGCGGGGAAAACCAGGTCGATGGTGTCAATCAGGACGACAAGATGGAAACCACCAACTTGCGCGTCACGGCCAGAAAGTTTTTCACCGCCAAGGACCAAATCCAGGTGCAACTTGGACGCGACCTTGCGGTGGAGAACGGCCCCAAAGAGAACTTTCGCATGAACCTGCGCTACGTAAGGGTTTTCTAGACCCGCCCGTCGCTACCCCCCGTTGTCCTTATCAATCAAGCGTATGCCCAACGACGAAGTCAACCTGGCTCCATCGCACGACTTCGCATCCCGTATCAATCGGGCCAACGCGACAGTTGGCTAATGAGATGCCCCTAATCCGAAACGGAGTAACCCGACAATGACCGACCAGCAACCAACAATGGAACAACAACCCTCCCTCTATACCCGTCTTGGCGGCTATGACGCTATTTATCAGTTCGCAGGCGCAGTGTTGAGAAAAACAATGGGACACCCCGCCATCGGGCACATCTGGGCCCATATGTCGGAATCGACGTTCCAAAAGGAACACATCAATTTTGTCGATTTCCTTTCCGAGCACTGGGGTGGAAGCGCCAAATACAGGGGCAGAGACATGGTCACCGCGCATCGCGGGATGGGTCTGACCGAGGTGCACTGGCAGGCGGTGCTCGATTGTCTCGAGGAGTGCTACGACGACTACGGTCTGGCCCCGGATCTGCGCAAGGAGGTCAATGACTTCCTCATCAAGTTCAAACCGGCGGTGATTGGGAGCCCTTCCTATCGGGACGTCGTACTCGCACACCCGGAAATGGACCCGGCCAAAGGAATGAAGAGCGTTGGGGTTTTCTGGCCGAAACCCGGGAAGTCATCCCAGAAACAGACCACGCCCGAATCCGAAAACTAACACGCTCGTCAAAAACCGGAGCCACACCAATGGGGCGTATCCATGGGGTGCCCTTCATGCTGTCGAGAGCTCGCTCTGGCAGCCGACGGCTACCGTGGTGTGGCTATAAAAACACGGGCACCCGCGTCCCGCTCAACCAAGCGAATGTCCTCCTCAACCAAGCACCGCTCAATGTGCGGAGATAGCTTGATACCAGCCCGGCCGCGACTTCGCCAATAGTGCGCACCGTGCCCGGGCATCACCGAGATGACGTTTGAACAGACATTGCCAACCCTGCGGGTTGGCACAGGACACAGGACATCCCATGGCCATCATCCGCCCGACGCTCGAACAAGTGCAGGATCTCGCCAGCCGCCTGCACATACAGCTGACCCCCGAGCAAGCCAGCGAATACCTGGCGCTTATGCAATCCAGTTTTGATGCCTACGATCTAGTCGACGAGTTGCCAGATTTCATCCCTTCAGTGCGCTACGAGCGCAGTTCTGGTTACCGCCCTTCAAGCACGGATAATCCGCTAAACGCTTGGTATTACAGAACTGAGGTGATGGGCGCCAGTTCGGGCAAGCTTGCTGGCAAGACGGTCGCGCTCAAAGACAACATCTCTCTGGCCGGTGTCCCAATGATGAACGGTGCCGCACCACTGGAAGGTTTCGTACCGTCGTTTGATGCCACCGTGGTGACGCGTTTGCTCGACGCTGGAGCAACGATCCTCGGCAAAGCCACCTGTGAACATTACTGCCTCTCCGGTGGTAGCCATACCTCAGACCCAGCGCCTGTGCACAACCCTTTTCGCCATGGTTTCACGACGGGCGGTTCGTCTTCGGGCAGCGCGGCGCTTGTGGCGACGGGCGCGGTCGACCTGGCTATCGGTGGAGACCAAGGCGGTTCCATCCGCATTCCTGCCGCATGGTGCGGCATTTATGGAATGAAGCCCACCTTCGGTTTGGTGCCCTATACCGGGGTCATGGCGATCGAGTCCACTTTCGACCATGTCGGCCCCATGACGAGCAACGTACGCGATAACGCTCTCATGCTCGAAGTGATGGCCGGAGCCGACGGGCTCGACCCTCGCCAGACCGCCCCAAAGGTCGATGTCTATTGCGATTATCTGGAACGAGGCGTGATCGGACTCCGGATCGGGGTTCTCCAGGAAGGCTTCCAACTCGCTAACCAGGATCCACGTATCGCAGAAAAGGTACGCAGCGCTATCGCCCAGCTTGAGGCTTTGGGCGCGCGGGTCGAGGAGGTATCGGTTCCCGAACACAACCTGGCGGGATCGTTATGGAGCCCTATCGGCTGTGAAGGCCTGACCATGCAAATGATGCATGGTAATGGAGCGGGTTTTAACTGGAAGGGGCTTTACGACGTGGGCCTGCTGGACAAACAGGCCGGTTGGCGCGATCAGGCAAACGCATTGTCGCCGTCACTCAAGCTTTGCATGTTCGTGGGCCAGTTCGGTCTGGAGCGCTACAACGGCCGCTACTACGCCAAGGCCCAGAACATTGCGCGCTTTGCCCGAGCCGCCTATGACAGGGCGTTGAACACCTATGACCTGCTCGTCATGCCGACTGTGCCAATCACCGCTCAGCCGCTCCCTGAACCGGGTTCTTCAATCACCGAGACCGTCACGCGTGCGTTGGAGATGCTTGGCAATACGGCCGCTCAGGACATTACCGGGCACCCAGCCATGTCGATCCCTTGTGGCCTGGTGGACGGACTGCCCGTGGGGCTGATGTTTGTCGGAAGACATTATGCCGAAGGCACCCTCTATCAAGCTGCAGCCGCATTCGAGGCCTCTGTCGATTGGCGGACGTTGTAAACCCGCGCATCGCATTGGCGAGCAAACACCGGCAAGTCGCACTGAAAGTGAGTATCAACTTCAGAGGAGCCAATACATGAGCCATACCCACGAACATCATCACCATCACGACCACACCGAGCCCCCCGAGGCCATCGCCTTGCGTGTCAAGGCACTCGAATCCCTGTTAATAGAAAAGGGCTTGGTCGACCCAACCGCCATGGATGCTCTGGTGGACACTTACCAGCACAAGGTCGGCCCGCGCAACGGCGCTCAGGTGGTCGCCAAGGCTTGGTTCGATCCCGATTACAAACATCGGCTGCTGGAAGATGCCACTGCGGCCATTGCCGAACTGGGTTTTTCCGGCGTGCAGGGCGAAGACATGGTGGTGGTGGAGAACACCGCGACCGTGCACAACGTGACGGTCTGCACCCTGTGCTCCTGCTACCCCTGGCCGACCCTGGGCCTGCCCCCAGCCTGGTACAAATCCGCGCCCTATCGGTCACGGATAGTCATCGATCCGCGCAGCGTGCTGGCCGAATTTGGTTTGATTATTCCCAATGAAAAGGAAGTTCGCGTCTGGGACAGCAGTGCTGAGTTGCGCTACCTGGTACTGCCGGAACGTCCGGCTGGCACTGAAGGCTGGAGCGAGGAACGACTGGTCGATCTGGTGACTCGTGACGCCATGATCGGCACTGGCCTGCCCAAGACGCCGGGCGACGAAGCCTGACCCCGAGAAGGAGAAAACCATGAACGGTGTACACGACTTAGGCGGTATGCACGGTTTCGGCCCAGTGCTCACCGAAGAAAATGAACCCGTCTTCCATCACGACTGGGAGCGCAGGATCTTTCCGCTGTTCGCCTCGCTCTTCGTCGGCGGACACTTCAATGTCGACGAGTTCCGACACTCCATTGAACGCATGGATCCGGCTGAATACTTGCAGTCGAGTTACTACGAACACTGGCTTCACGCCTTCGAGACCCTGCTGCAGGAAAAAGGCGTGATCAGCGCTGCCGAACTGCAGGGCACGGTCAAGCCAACCTCTCCGGCACAGCCCCCAACGGTGCTCACACCGGATATCGTCGAGGCGGTGATCCTCGGAGGCGCCACTTCACGGGCAAAGGAACCTGTCGGCGGCCGCTTCCGGGTCGGTGACCGGGTACGGACGAAGAACCTCAATCCAACCACCCACACCCGACTGCCGCGCTACGCGCGCGGCAAGGTCGGGACCATCGAGATTGCACACGGCGCGTTTGCCACCCCAGACACGATGGCCCACGGTCTAGGCGAACAACCCCAACAGGTCTATGCCGTTCGCTTCAGTGCTACAGAACTGTGGGGAGTGGCGCGACCGGACAGTGTTTGCATTGATCTTTGGGACAACTATCTGGAGGCCGTATGAGCGCCAGCATGCGTCACATCCCCCCAATAGCCGGTCTGTCTCTCGACTATGAAGGCCCGGTGTTCGACAAACCTTGGCAGGCCCAGGCTTTTTCCCTGCTGGTACACCTGCACCAAATCGGTCTATTTCCCTGGAAGGACTGGGTGCAGGTATTCAGCGACGAGATCAAGGCGAGCCCAACGCAACCCGGAGAAAGCGTCAACGACACTTACTACCGGCAATGGATCGCAGCCATGGAAAGAATGGTCACCACACTCGGTTTAGCGGGTATGGAAGACATCACCCAGCGCAGCGAGGAATGGCAGCAAGCTTACTTGAATACCCCCCATGGACAACCGGTAACGCTGCTCAACGCGAGTTGCCCACCGGCCCATGGAAACGGGCACGAACACCTGCCGCGGCACGAGCCGGTAGCGATCAGCCGTGCCACAAGCTGAGGACGGAGCCGTCCTATTTTTTACTTTCGAGGTCGGAAGCGGCCAAGGAGCAATCGTCATGCATATCGAACCTAATCTGGTGGAAGCTGGAAAAATCTGGCTGAGCTATGTCACTGCCGCAGGTGTCGGCGCCTACACCCTCAAACTCGCTGCGCAAGCCATCGGTGAGCGTGGTGTCTTCTCGCTGCTCGCTCGCACTGTCACTGCCACGGCCCTGGTATTCAGCTTCTTCGAGCTACTACCGCACCATCCAGTCGGCGTCTCCGAGGTCCATCTCATTCTGGGGTCAACGTTGTTTCTGCTGCTCGGCACCGCACCTGCGGCAGCGGGTCTCGCCCTGGGACTGCTGATCCAGAGTCTGTTCTTCGCTCCATTTGACCTGCCGCAATACGGCATGAACGTCACCACCCTTCTGGTACCGCTGTTCGCAGTCGCCGCCCTGGCAAAACGCATCATCGCGCCAAACACGCCGTATGTGGAACTGAGCTATAGACAAGCTCTGGGGCTGTCGACAGCCTTCCAGGCCGGCATTGTCGCCTGGGTTGCCTTCTGGGCCTTCTACGGGCAAGGCTTCACAGCAGAAAACGCAATGTCAATTCTTACCTTCGGCAGTGCCTACATGACCGTCGTCACCCTCGAACCGCTGTTGGACCTGGCCGTTCTGGCCGGTGCCAAGGCAACACATCGCCTGCGTGGTAGCACGCTGGTCGAGCGCCGGCTGTACCAGGCCGCCTGAGTCGACGTACGCCAGTCCAAGTCAGACTGTCCCCGGGCATTCGAAGACCGTAATGCTCGGGGCGTCAAGAGCAACATCCCCCCGCAACCTCGTGAGCAAAATTAGAGGTATTTGATGTTTTTCAGAAATAGCACCCGCAAGGAACTGAAGCTGCTCGGCGACAGGCTGGAGCAACCCGACGGTAAGGGGTATCGATAACGGCGAAAGATTCGTTACTGCGACGGGTACTGGATGGCATAGAACGCCTGCTCGCCGATCGCACGGCGCTCCGGGCCAGCGTGGTCGACCTTAATGCTAAACAGCAACGCCTCAAGCTTCAGCTTGGTGAATACGAAACGCAGCTGCACGATCAAGAACAGCTTTGGCAATTGTGTACTTGGTCAGCGGCTGCATCATGCCGACCACATCGAGAATCTGGAATCGGCCCTGCTTGGACTTCTTGATCGGCTTCTGGCCGGTGATCATCAGCATCGGCATGCCGCCCAGATACGCGTACGCGCCCGCGGTTACCAGGTTGGTCGCCCCCGGTCCCAGGGTGGCCAGGCTGACGCCGGTCTTGCCCGTCAGACGGCCATAGGTGGCCGCCATAAAACCTGCGGACTGCTCATGGCGCGTCAATACCAGCTTGATACTGGAGCGGCGCAACGACTCCAGCAGATCCAAGTTTTCTTCACCGGGAATACCGAACACGTACTCGACACCTTCGTTCTCCAGGCATTGCACAACGACATCCACGGCCTTGGCCATTTCTCCACCTCAATATCTGTGAGCGCTTGCGCGCGATTTACCACGTTTAATCAGCGGCAAGCGCTATTTCACACCGATGGAACTACGGTCACATCAGCCTGACCGCTTTGGTCCAACGCCGAACGAACGAAACCTTCAGCCTTCTTGCGTTCAACGAAGTCCCGGACATATGCCGCACCTGCGTCATGACCACGTGGTACTGCCATGGCCTGCCGGATGGAGGTAAAAGCACCATCGATGACACGATAGTTCGCATTGTCCGCAGCAACAGACTCCAGGGGTTGGCGAACGCCCGCGGCCGCATCCAAAACCTGTTCAATATACAAGTCCACGGCTCCGGCCGAGGTTTGCGCACGTACGAGCTGCGCATGTTTCAAAGTACGAGTGAGGAAAAGGTCGTAGGCTGCGCCTTTACCGACCGCCAGCCGCAGTCCAGGCTGATCAAGATCCTCAACTGTTTGGTAGGGGGAATCGACGGCGACCAGGTAAGTCCCTTCGATGATCACGTAAGGCTCGCTGAACGCGATCTGCTCTTCTCGCACCGGTTCAATAGCAAGAAAAGCAATGCGCCATGCGCCCTGCTCCAGAGCCGCAAAGACCTTGCCCGCGGCATCGAATGTGACCATTTCCAGGCGCACGCCCAGCTCTTCAGCCAATGCTTTTGCCAGCGCAACAGACACGCCTTGCGGTATACCATCCGGCCCTTTTTGGGCCAGTACAGGGTTGCCAAAGTTAATGGCAGCGCGCAGGACGCCGTTTGGCGCCAACTCATCGATTACCACCGGGTCGATAGCATTCATCTTTTGCTCCATGAGTGAAGGTCACTGAGAGCCCTACCAGATCGGTAAGGTGTAGGAAACGATTAGGCGATTTTCACCGGCACCACAGGCAAACCTGGATCGGTGACTTGCATAGAGCGGGAAATCTCGATTCGCGTCGGCAATGCCATCGCCGCTCGCCATTGGCTTTGACTGGCGGCACCAATGAAGGCGCCGCGAGCTCGATCAACCGTCAGCGCGCTTCATGACTGATAGTGCCGGCAACTTCGGAGGCGCTCTTGTTGGAAACGCGCATGAACACGGTCATCAGAAAGCCAAGGAGCAACAACGCGCTGAGAAACAGCAGATCCGAAAATAGCTCACTCGGTCGAAGGGACGGATGCTTTGCTGCCCAAGCGGATTAGTTCATTGGAGAAACACAGGCCGACGATGATCAGTGCCGCTCCCGCGTACAGGCTTTCGCGCGGTACTTCGTTGAGCGCCACAAACGCCAGCAGCGCGGCGAACAGTGGCTCGGTCAGCTCCAGCGCTTGCACTTGGGATGGCTTGAGATACTCGATGGCCTTAGTGGTGCAGAAGAAGCCCAGGATAGTCGGCAGCGTGGCCAACGCCAGCAGCGCGGCGATCGCCAGCGGCGACAGCTCGCCCATCGCGAAACCATCGGCCGCAGCCGGCATCAGCAAGTACAGGCTGCCAAAGAACAACAATTGTCGGGTGAAGTGCAGCCCCCCCGACACCCCCATACGCTTCATGGCAACCGAAAAGGCCCCATAGCCGGAACCGGCCATGGAGGCGAGCGCAGCACCTTGCAGGGTAAAGCCCTGCTGCAGGTCGCCGCCGAAGATCACCGAGATCCCAGCGATAGCCAGTGCGGCACCAACGGTAGCGTTCGCGGTGATGGCATCCTTGAGGAAAATGCGCCCCAGAATGATCGAGGAAATTGAGGCACTGGCCATCAGCACCACCACCACACCTGCCGCAGCGTAGTGTCGATAGGCGGACGTTTCGAAATGGAACAGCACAAAGATGCCAAGGAATGCGCAGATAGCCGCCTGAGTCCATTTGGTCGACGCCGCCGGGCGCTTGAGGAAAAACAATAAGATCGAGAGCAGCACGCAACCCAGTACGGTCTTGATGACAGCGACACTGCTAGCGGTGAAACCATTACTCATGAGTATTTTGCTGAGTACACCGATCGTTGCGTTCAGTGCCGCAGCGGAGAGTGCAAATATGACGCCTTTGCTGAAAGTAGATTGCATTGATGACGATCCCTGTCGCTGAATTGTCGTTCGATAGAATGCCGCCCTATATCGACGGCGCAAAGTTTGAGGATACGAAGATCCCACCAACCCCAGTATTTATTGTGGCATAAGCTGGATCGCCCAGTAGGATGCTATTTGCCTTCTTGTCGCCGCCAAGGGAGAAGTCAGAGGGCCTAGCCCTTGGCTATGCAATATGAGTTGACGAACGCTGCAGTGTGCTGCAAAGACTGACGTATATCCGGTTTGGCTATTCCATGCCTGTTGGCAAATTGCTCGACCGCCGCTGTATCAAAACGAGTGGTCTGGATAAAGTCCAAGGCTTCGGGTTTTGTGTTCAAAAACCACGCAACGGGAGGAATACTCAGTAGCAACTTCAGCAATCGGAGTGAAATGTGATGCTTGGGAGACTTTAAGCCCAAAGGTTGTGCCACCTGTATCAGGAGTTCTCGCAAGTTTGGAGTTTGGTCATCAAGCGCCAACAGTTCCTGGCCCACCATGGCAGGATCAAAAGCGCAAACTGCCACCAGCTCAACCAGGTAATCCACGGTGACCAGTGGCAGCCAGTGGTCGGCGGTACCGGGCACTGCAGTCAGCTTTCCCTGCACAAGGTTGCGTATCAGCTCCACCAGCGGCTGACCGTCAAGGATATGCCCCGTGCGGCTGTGGCCACAGACAGTCGCAGGGTGGACAACGGTAATCTCCCCGCCCTTGGCGGACATGACCTCCAGGGTCGCAAAATGCGCCTCCAGCTTGCTTCCCTCGTAACCACCGACCTGTCGGTAGACGGCAGGCCAATTCGTCAACTCTGGATGACGAGGATCAATTCCGATGCGTTGCAGATGTTCATGATTTTTCAGCATGTAGCCGCCGATCATCACTAAACGGCTTTTTTGCTCAGCCGCCAACAGCGCCACGCGCTTTGCCCCTTCCACATTCACCGCACGAGAATGCTCCACTGAAAGCCCCCATGCGAAGTGGGCGCCTAGGTGGAATATGACTCTGGCGTGCCTTAGCACTTCTCGGTCAGCAAGACTCAGCCCGAGGTTGTCCCGTTCCAGATCGCCAGCTACGGCAAATACCCGGGTTGCGCACCCTCCCAAATTATCGACTTGCTCCCGCAGTGCAGCTAGTCGCTCTGGGCGACGCATCAACACCCGAATGGTGTGACCTTTTGCACTCAGGTACGCCACCAAATGTTGACCGACGAAGCCGGTACCCCCCGTGACAAAGCACTCCACGCTCATTTCCCTGCTCCTTGTTTAAGGTGAGAAATCAAGCGTAAACTATCGACCCAACTCTATAGTCAAGCGGTGTTTTCATGAAAATCGGCGAACTCGAGGCCCGCAGCGGCGCCAGCCGCCATACGCTGCGTTACTACGAGCAAATTGGCCTGATCTCACCGCTGCGGCAAACTAACAAATATCGCGTTTACACAACGCAAACTCTGCAGGATCTGGACTTTATCCAGCGTGCGCAAAGCATGGGTTTTTCCCTAGGGGAAATAGGCGAGATTCTGGATGCGCAGCGGAACAAGCTGATCGATTGTGCTGACGGCGCTAAGCTAATTGAAAAGAAGATGGCAGAGATCAAACAGAAAATCGCCAACCTCCAAAGCATTTATCGGTATCTGGATGAAGAGCGTGCAAACCTCGAAGCCAGTGCTGCCAAGCAACTTGAGCTTCAGCAGCTGAACAACTCTTCCAACTGAACTGTCAGCATCTGGGAAACGAAAGCTGCAGCCTGCCTCCAGTTTCAAGCCCATCGCTTACGCATTTTCTAAAACCTTGTAGCCAGGCCCTGGACGGTAAGCGTCCGCCCAAAAGACCTTGCGTGGTTAAACGGACGCCCGCTACGCGGCAGCTACTCGATAATCTCGTCGGCCGCCGCATCGGCAGTCGCGTGAACACGCCCCTTAAATACGCAGTAAGCCTCCGGCGAACACATCCCCTGAAGCTGATATGGAGCCATCGCCTCCATTGAACCGAGGCAGTAGTGGTTATGCGGATTCTGTTTTCTATAATGACTGACCGGCCATGTTTAGGGTGCTTGTTATGCCAGCCTCCGCTGATCAAAACTCCGCTGTCGTTTTATGCGCAGCTTCCAATAACGACCTGGAAGATCTGGTAGCCATCAGGATTGAGGCCATGCGCGAGAGCCTTGAGCGGCTTGGACGATTTAACCCAGATCGTGCGCGCGAACGATTTCTTGGTGGGTTCGACGCTAACAGCACACGCCGCATAGAAGTATCAGGTGATCTGGTCGGTTTTGTCGTTATCAAAGACCATCAGAGCGAGCTTCTGCTTGACCACTTGTATGTGATACCCAGTGCTCAAGGAGCAGGAATCGGTTCTGAAGTTCTTACTCAGATTTTCAGAGAGGCTGATGAGATAGGGCGTCCCATCAAGGTTGGTGCTCTCAAGGAAAGCGCTTCAAATCGTTTTTACACTCGCCATGGCTTTGTGTTCGTCGAAAGCGGTGAATTCGATAATTATTATGTCCGGATTAACGGTAATGCCGTTAATTTGGGCGACTAGGCAAATCTTGATACGGTGCCCCGTCAGAGGTTGCACCGTTAGATGGGCATCCACCTGTGCGGCAGTAGGTCGGTAATCTCATTCGCCCGCTGCGTCGGCAGGCGCGTGAGAACATCCTTCATCGTGGCATCCATTTTTTCCTCCTGCTGACTCTCTCAATCCCACCTTCAAGGACCGAACCTGTGATCGCATCCCCCGCCAAACTCCTCTTCCTGCCCGGAGCCTCAGGTAACACCCGGTTTTGGCATCCGGTTGCTGAGCGCTTGGCCCACCCGGCGCAGCAGGTCCATATCGGCTGGCCCGGCTTTGGAGACACTCCGCCGTTGCCTAGCGTGACTGGCATGCATGATCTGGTGGCTCGCGTGCTGGCCGAGATCGACCGGCCCACAGCGCTGGTGGCACAGTCCATGGGCGGCATAGTCGCTGTGCTTGCAGCGCTTGAACGCCCTGAGCTGATCACGCACCTGACGCTGACCGTCACCTCTGGCGGGGTGGATATGTCTGCTCTGGGCGCGCATGACTGGCGCCCGGATTTTGCTGCCACCAACCCGACACTGCCGAGTTGGTTTCTCGACGACCGCACCGACCTCACGCTCCGGTTGATCGAGTTGCGCATGCCAGTCCTGCTCCTCTGGGGAGATTCTGATCCGATCAGCCCCGTTCGCGTCGGCCAGCGCCTTGCTCAACTGTTACCTCGTGCTGAACTACACGTTTTCCCTGACGCCGATCACAATCTGGGCTTTACTCACGCAGCCGAAGTGGCGAGGTTGATCGAGAGACATCTGGCCTGCTGGTAAGCGGAACACTTGTTGCCACCGCGTCGGACTGATTGTGCGACACCGTGCGTTTCAAGACCTGGTGGACAAACAACCTTAGGCATATCGCTCTAACTTCGCCGGATACTCTGCGCAAACCGCGTAGAGATGAAAAAAAATCAAAGCATAATTAAAAGTGCACGAACCAACATTGACTCTATGACATGTGATTTCGCACCTCGTTGACCACCTGCTCTGGGTCGTTCTCTGCCGACTGTGACAGGCAGAAATCGGCCAGGAGTGGTCAGTCGAAGCCAATATGATGGCGTTCCCCCTATATCGGCGTTTGGATAAGCTCGAAGCCTTCAAACGCAGCGAGCTTTGAAACCGTAATGGCTGCTCGTGGCGATAAAGGCGGAAAATTTTCATTTTCAAAGCGTATAGGCGCGTCAGCGCCTTCCTTGTTTCTCGAAGAAAAACGTGGAAACCCATTCTTCGAGGTGTCGTCGCGCCATTGAATGCCCAGGGGGGACACTAGCCTTTCACGTCTCTTTACTTGGCGGCGCGGTATTCAAATATCGTTTCCTCAAACTGCAAAGACTTAAGCTCCCCTGCCCTCAACGGGGGCTTTTGTTCTCAGAGAGGCAGTTGCCCCCGTCGACCACGAGAAGCTCGCCCGTAATGTAGCTGGACTCTGGAGAAGCAAGAAAAGCTACCGCCGCAGCGACCTCGTCTGGTCTACCGGCACGCCCCACGGGAACATACTGCGCGGCGGTCATTTCCTCTGCGGTGCTGGACTGCGTCGCGATCCACCCAGGGGCAACAGAGTTCACGGTGATACCGTATGGCGCGACTTCCAGCGCCAAGCTCATGTTCATGCCCACAATCCCCGCTTTCGCCGCCGCATACGCGGCCTCGCCAGGGTTGCTGACGCGGGTGCCGGTCGTAGAACTGATATGGACGATACGTCCGTAACGACGATTCTGCATCCCCGGCAACACAGCGCGGGTCAGCAAAAATACAGTGGTCAGATTACGGGCAATCGAAGTGTTCCACACATCGACGCTCATATTGGCCACTTCAGAAAACGTTTCGGCTTCACCCTGAATCGCCATACCGGCGTTGTTCACGAGTACATCGATTCGCCCCCATAGCGATTCCGCCCAAGTCACCAGTTCGACGACCTGAGCCGGCTGAGTGAGATCTGCAGCGCGTCCTTGCACCTCATAACCTGCCGCGATCAGTTCCGCGACGCGATCATGGATACGGGCACTGCTGCCGGTGATGATCAGCTTCGCGCCCGAGTCCCCAAGCCGTCGCGCGATAGCTAGACCAATCCCATGTTCGCTGCCAGCTCCACTGACCAATGCGACCTGACCACTCCAGTTTTTGAACATTACAATGCTCCACAGGGTTACACAGGAAGTACTGTCTGACAGTCCAGAGTAGATGCTAGCTGCCCGCATCGATGCACTAAAGATTGTGAGCGGCAGCATTCGGCCAGACTGTGATGCATTGATAGCCTGTATGCGCGCTCAGTCGAGTAGGCCTTTACCTCATGAACTACTCAGGCTCCACACGCAACAATGAACGCATGACACAAGGATATTCCGATGACACTGGCTGACCTGCAACGGCTATCCGTATCTCAGAGCGAACTGGTTCTTCCCTATCTCCACGCGATTAACGCTGCCGGGCTTCCGTGGCCGGTCATTTTCATGACCGGTTTCGGCACCATCCCAATGTCGGTGCAAGCCATGAAAGCGGGAGCGGTGGAATTCCTGACCAAATTGTTTAATGACGACCAGTTGCTGGACATCCTGCGCACCACCCGTCAGCGTGCAGCGACGGCGTTCGAGCAATGGCAACGCATTCAGAGCGCCCGTCAAAGGGCGGTCCTGTTGACACCCCGTGAGCGCGAAGTACTGCCGTTGATTGTCGCAGGGCTGTCCAACAAGCACATCGCCAACCGGCTAGGCACCAGTGAAGTCACCGCCAAGGTCCACCGCAAACACATCATGGAGAAGATGCAGACGCGTTCGCTGGTCAGTCTGGTCAGCCTGTATGGCCTGATCAGCGCAGAGCCGGCGTCAGCCATGCAGGGTTCTTCATGACTATCGATACTGGCGGCGCCGCCCCCGGAGTGTCCGGCGAGGAATTCCTGGCTCTCGAAAACTTCAATGATGTGGCCTGTCTGCTGCTGGATGTGAAAATGAAGGGTCTTTCCGGAATAGAGGTCATGCAAGCGCTTGCACTCCTGGACAGAAAGTTTCCGGTGATAGGCATGTCGGCATACTGGGATGAAGCGACACTGACTGAATCCAGCCGCTACGGCGCCAGTGAATGCCTGCGCAAACCCTTCAGCGGCGACGCGTTGTTGACTGCTGTCGAGATTGCGCTTCAACCCCGGCACTAGAGTCATCAGGATAAATACCGCCAGTGCTCGCACCCTCACCTGTGCCGGAACAATTCGACAACACCACAATTCAGGCCGCTACAGGTCCACATCACTGGACGTGAATCATTTCCCCTCACCTGCAGTCGTCAAGTGACGCCCATCGCTGCCGTCACCCGATAAGCGTTCCGCTGTCTTATCGAGAAAACCACACGCTATCGCACAAACATCCCAAACCACAGCACACCTGTTCAATCTCGGCCTTGTGGAATGTGTGACCATCTCCCCACGAAAGACCCGATGACTTTTTCATCAGCTCAACGGCACTTGTCGTCGAGCAACCCAAATAACCCTCGCCAATACTTAAGGAAAAATATCATGGCCCTCGCAAAAGCAGCTCCAGGCAAAACCCTTCTTACCCCAACTGACCATACCTTGATCATGATCGACCATCAGTCGCAAATGTCCTTCGCGACCAAGTCGATTGATGCTGTGACCCTGCGTAACAACGCCGCGCTGGTAGCCAAGGCCGCCCGGGGCTTCGAAGTGTCGACCATCCTCACCACCGTTGCCGAAAAAAGCTTTTCCGGCCCGATCTTCGACGAGATCAAGTCAGTGTTTCCGGACCACAAAGTGATCGACCGCACCAGCATGAACACCTGGGAAGACGAACGCATCGCCGTAGAAGTCAACGCCTTCGGAAAACAGAAAATCGTCCTCGCCGGTCTGTGGACCTCCGTGTGCATCGTCGGCCCGGCGCTGTCAGCTATCGATCAAGGCTTTGAGGTGTACTTCATCGCCGATGCCTGTGGCGATGTCTCCATTGAAGCCCATGAAATGGCCGTGCAACGCATGATCCAAATCGGCGCCCGCCCAATGACAGCACTGCAATATCTGCTGGAGCTGCAACGTGACTGGGCTCGCAGCGAAACCTACGAGGAAACCGTCAAAACTTCGATCGCCAATGGCGGGGCCTACGGCCTGGGGCTGATCTACGCCAAAACCATGTTCCAGGCCTCTGAAGGCCATTGAGCAATGACAGCGGCTGCGCACAGGCGTAGCCGCTTTTTCACGCCTTTCTCATTGCAACCAGGACGCAAGCCATGAGTCTTCTCAAACACCTCCCCTCCTACTTCAAGGGCTCACTGATGGCCCTGGGTCTCACGATTGCAGGCAATCAAGCCCAGGCGGCGCCACCGCTGCCACTGCAAACCCAGGCCCCCGGCTATCAACGCCTGGCGGTGGGTGAATACGAAGTTACCGCGATGTTCGATGGCTACAGCGACCTCGGGCCGACGCTGCTTAAAGGCCTTTCGCAGAAAGACATTCGCGCCATGCTCGAACGCAAGTTCATTTTTACCCCCGGCATGCCGACCGCGTTCAACGCATTCCTGATCAACACCGGTAAAAACCTGGTGCTGGTGGATGCCGGTGCCGGTGCTTGTTTCGGCGGAACCGCGGGCTGGCTGCCCGACAACATCCGCGCTGCCGGTTACCAACCTGAGCAAGTGGATACCGTGTTGCTCACCCACATGCATGTCGATCATGTCTGCGGCCTGATCAATACCAAGGACGAGCCGGTGTTCGCCAACGCCACCGTGTATGCAGCGAAACCGGAGGCCGATTACTGGCTCAGCCAGGAAAACCTGGACAAGGCCCCAAAAGACGCCCGTGGCTTCTTCGAGGTCGCCCGTAAATCGGTGGCCCCCTATGTCGCCGTGCACCGGTTCAAAACCTTCACCCTCGAGCAGTCGCTGGTGCCCGGCGTGACCGCGGTCAGCCTGCCCGGCCATACACCCGGCAGCAGTGGTTACACGTTCAGCTCCAACGGCCAGAGCATTCTGTTCATGGGTGACCTGGTCCACAGCTTCGCCGTGCAGTTCCAGCATCCAGAAGTGAGCATCGGTTTCGATGTCCAGGGTAAACAGGCCGTCGTGACGCGTGAAAAACTGTTCAAACAGGTCGCTCATGACCGTACCTGGGTTGCTGGTGCTCACTTGCCCTTCCCTGGTATCGGGCATATCAGCGGTCGCGAAAAAGCCTTCGCCTGGGTGCCCGTCGAATACGGTCCTTACCAGCGACCGAAAAATGTTCCGCTGATCCAGTGATCCCCCCTGGACATAATCCTACTTCACCGCGGGAGTTCCCACTCCCGCCCTGCATATAAAGGTCCGTGTGCAGTGCTGATATATGCATCCAAAAATCTCAACGCGACCGGACCCAGGGCGCCCTTGTGGTTGGGCATGTTGCTCACCAGTACAGCCGGAACCGCGATAGCCGCCGAGCCTGTACACACCGCACAAGGTTCGCTGGCAGGGTCGACGCTCGAGGTGCTCAGCCGAAACTTTTACCTCAACAATGACTATCGATCGCCCTCGCCGGCAGACAAGAGTTACAAACAGGAATGGGCTCAGGGTTTCGTCACCTCGTTCGAATCCGGGTTCACCCCTGGCATGATTGGAGTGGGTATCGACGCCCATGGATTTCTCGGCTTGAAACTGGACGGCGGCAAGGGGCATTCCGGAACGGGATTGTTGCCTCTGGATCATGACGGACACAGCGAAGACAATTACTCCAGTGGTGGTGGAGCCCTGAAGTTGCGAGTCTCTCGCACCATCCTGGCGTTCGGTGAAATGACTGTGGAAACTCCGGTGTTCGATACGGCAGACAAACGCTTGCAACCGGAATACGCCACGGGCTTGTTGATCGACAGCCGTGAAATCGATGATGTGCATCTGGTAGCCGGTCACTTCACTGCTTTCAAGAATCTGGATGCGTCCACCAGCAAGGGCGACTTTTCCGGCTACGGTGTGAGCACCGGTACGGGCGGCATCGATTTTATCGGGGCCAGCCTGTTCGAAGATCGCCCAGTGGGGGGTGCCTTTTATGCGTCGCAACTGAGCGACACCTGGCGTCAGTACTACGCCAACCTGTACCTGAAACAGTCCGGTTTTTTCCTCGACGGCAATCTTTACCACACTCAGGATTATGGCGAGGCCGTAGCAGGAGCGATCAATAACAGCGCCTACAGCCTGTCGGGCAAATACACCACCGGAGCCCAAGCCTTCACCCTCGCCTATCAAAAAATCAACGGCGACACACCCTTCGACTTCGTCGGTGGTGATTCCATCTACCTGGCCAACTCGATCAAGTACGCTGATTTCAACGGCCCCCATGAACGCTCCTGGCAGGTGCGCTACGACTTCGACCTCGGCACTTTCGGCCTGCCCGGCTTGAAATTCATGGCCCGCTACGTGACCGGGCGTGGCATCGACGGTACCCAGGCACCCAAGGGCGGCGCTTATAACCCGTTCGACCCGCGCACTGGCGATTACCAACCTCAGCAAGGGGATGGCGGCCGGCATTGGGAACGCGATATGGACCTGCGCTACATCGTGCAGTCAGGCCCGGCCAAGGACTTGTCCGTGCAGCTGTCCCATGTGACGCATCGAGCAAATAACGCTCAGGCCGGCGATGACATCGATCGGGTTTATGTGGTTATTGAGTACCCGCTCAAGCTGGGATCGCTTTGAGCCTTCAAGGTATTAGCCCCCAGCGCCGCTATACTTACGACGCCAACGGCAACCTTGCCGGTATCGACGACAGCCGCAAAGGCAACCGCAGCTATCACTACGATCCGCTCGACCGCCTGATCAACGTCCGTGGCACCACCCCGGAAAGCTTCGTCCATGGCCCGGCAGGCAACCTCCTCGGCCAAGGCGAACAACCAACCGCGAACCTGGCCAACGTCAAAGGCGACCGATTACACCTTTTAGGATGTGTACTTCTAGTCAGGCAGAGAGGAGAGCACGATGAGCAACGAACAGGAGGCACCTGAGACCAAAGGTGTTGCGGTGAAGTTACTTGCAACGGTAGACCTCGGCCCTGAGATCGAGGGCATGGCAGGGCGCCAACTTAGAATGCGTATGGTGACCATCGAGCCTGGAGGCGTCTTCGGGCCGATTCACAACCATAAGGACAGACCAGGCACCGTCTACATACTGCAAGGAACGATCACTGACCATCGAAATGGAGTCGCCACGGACTATGGGCCGGGAGTGGGCTGGCCCGAGGATAGGAACACCACACACTGGCTTGAGAACAGAGGCACGATTGCGGCGGTGGAGATCTCGGTCGATATTGTCAGGCAACCGTAAGCTCAGGCCCGACAACACGGTCGGGCCTGATACGCGACTCAACGCCAAACTGATGCGCCAATGGGCCGGATCACCGACATGACCCGGGATTCTGACGGTTCACCAGCAACCTGATCACTCTGATTGACCTGCCAACCAATGGCGACAGGGCATGTCGTTCGAAATGTTCAGAATCGCCCCTATCTCCATAGGTAATGGACTAACCTCCGCGCGTGCATCACCCATGACTGACTCAACTACGCTTTGAGTGAGGGTTGCTGGCTGTCATACCCGCAACTGGAGGTCCCGTGAACAGTCACTGGTGGTGCCGCCTGCTCTTGCTAATAATACTGATCGGGTTACCGACGGGTTCGACGACGGCTGCAGGCAGTGTCGTGGTACTGACCGTCAACGATGCTATTGGTCCGGCCAGTGCCGACTACGTGGAGCGCGGCTTGGCGCGTGCGGTGACCGAGGGCGCGCAGTTGGTGGTCATCAGCCTCGACACCCCCGGCGGGTTGGACACCTCGATGCGCTTGATTATTAAGGCGATTCTGGCCAGCCCCTTGCCAGTGGCAAGTTTCGTCGCCCCCAGTGGCGCACGTGCGGCCAGCGCCGGCACCTATATTTTGTATGCCAGCCACATTGCCGCGATGACCCCCGGCACCAACCTGGGCGCTGCTACACCGGTGCAGATCGGTGGCCTGCCCGGGACTGCGCCCGAATCGCCGGGCCCACCCACCACCGACAAGAATTCTGCGCGTGAGCTGCAGGACACCATGACTCGAAAACAGATCAACGATGCGGCGGCTTACATCCGTGGCCTTGCGCAACTACGCGGACGCAATGCCGACTGGGCCGAACAAGCGGTACGTGAATCGCTCAGCCTGTCGGCCCACGAAGCGCTCAAACTCAAGGTGGTCGATTATGTGGCCAATGACGTGGCAGACCTGCTCAAGCAACTGGACGGCAAGAGCCTGAATGTCTCTGGTCAAATGTTGAAGCTGAACACCGCCGGGGCTGCACTCATCGACCATGCGCCTGATTGGCGCACACAACTGCTGGCGGTGATCACTAACCCCAGCGTGGCGTTGCTGCTGATCATGTTCGGGGTCTATGGCTTGATCTTCGAATTCATGAACCCAGGGTCGGGTGTTGGTGGGGTGCTCGGTGGCATCTGCCTGTTGCTGGGGCTGTATGCCCTGCAATTGTTGCCCGTGAATTACGCCGGGGTCGGACTGATTCTGCTAGGGATCGCCTTCATGATCGCCGAGGCGTTTCTACCGAGTTTCGGTGTAATCGGCTTCGGTGGGGTGGTTGCTTTTGTAGTTGGCGCAGTGATTTTGATGGACACCGATGTGCCGGGCTTCGGCATTCCGTTGACGCTGATCATCGGCATGGCACTGATCAGCGCCCTGTTGCTGATGACGCTGGTCGGCATGGCGCTCAAGGCCAGACACCGTGCCTTGGTCAGCGGCGATGCGGGCTTGGTCGGCAGCCAGGCCACGGTGACGGGACTGCTGCCGGGTCTGCCGATGAGCGGCTGGGTGCAACTGCAGGGCGAAAGATGGCAAGTTCAGAGCCGCTCGCCCCTGCACCTGGGCCAACAGGTCCGGGTGGTGGCGCGCAAGGGCGTGATGCTGGACGTTATTGCGCTGGATGAACCGCCATCGCGAGGAGGTTGATGCGTGTCCGGCCCCGACTGGAGAGTCACGGAACAGCCAAAGAAAGACTTTTCTTTAGACGAAAAAATGGACCTCTTTCCAGAGATCCATTTTTTAATGCTTGGAGCAGGAAACGAAACTCCCATCTAGCGTCCGACATATTGAAACCCAAGGGGTTTCTTTTATTCCTGAAGCAGGAATGGATTTATTTTCAAGGTGTATAAAGATTTTTGAAATCGTCACTCCCCCTTTCAAATACATCAGCCAACTTATTTAATGCATAACCCTGCATCAAATCATTGAAGGCGATCAACACTCCATCGCGCCGCCCCCGAACAAACACGCCTATTACCCATCATCACATTACACCCCAGCGAACCGTCATCATTAGACGCCTTCTAATACTCCACACTTTCCACGAATAACATAACATCTTAATAACACTCAAATTAACATTAACAGGCCTCGCTGACTTTTTATAACAATCATTGACACCCAGACGCAGGCACCCTAGATTAGTGGCACTCTGCCAACGCCCAGACGACGCATCAACTTTGCAAGTTAATGGAATGCTGAGTTTCTGAGTTATTTCATTCTTGGTACTACGCATGAAATATGTAGACGATATTACGAAACTCTTTACACGTTTTGGCGCCAATGCGCAGAGTTACCAGGAAATACAACCGAACTATAAAGATTTCAAAGACGACCCGGTTACACCTGTACTGGCTGAGCCAGAACCGTCGGTAGCCTTGCCTCCCCCAACATCAACGCCAACGCCCTCTGTGTTTTTACTGGACGAGCCACAGCCTTCTTTATTGATTGGCGCGCCCAACCCCCCTCCCCTGACCGAGCCACCTGCGAGTTCTGGTACGGGTGACCGTCAGCGATTGAGCGACCTGTTGCGTGAACTCAACCAGGTTCGTCGAGACGGTCTGCCAGAAACGACTCGCAAGCGGACCAAGGCGAAGGTCATTGCTATCGTTTCGGCGAACGGTGGGGTGGGTAAAAGCACCGTCGCCGCCGGCCTGGCAAAAACACTTCGGCGCCCTGGCGGGCGCACCATCGCGATTGATCTGGACCCTCAGAACGCGCTGTCCAGCCACTTGGGTATCACCAGGCAGGTTCCCGGGCTGATCCAGCTCAAAGAGCAAGGCGCAAACTGGGGCGCTCATCGCCTGCCGGGCTTTCGCGACAGTGAGTGCCTGCCCTTCGGCACTGGCGAGATGAACGATCGCCGCTTGCTCAGGCAATTGATGCTTGAAGATTCTGACTGGTTGAATCAGCACCTTGCGTCAATGAATCTCAGCGAAAACGATACCGTGATCCTGGACACGCCTTCGGGTGCGACCGTCTATTCGCAACAGGCACTCGACGCTGCCGACCTGGTGCTGGTGATGACGGTCGCCGACGCGGCTTCCTACCTGGCACTGGACACCATGACCCAGTGGCTGGAAACCACCCGACGACGCGCGCAGCGGCACCGGTATGTGCTCAACCAACGGGATGACTCGCGCTCGTTCAGCAGGGACATGGGCGTGCTGTTTGTGCGGCGGCTCGGCGCAGACCTGATCGGGACGATTCGTCTCGATCACCAGTTCAACGAGTCGCTGGCTTATGGTCGGGACCTCTTCCAGTACGCACCTGAGAGCATTGGCTGTCAGGACATTCTGTCGCTGTCAGGCGCGGTCCGTGCCCTGCTTTTCGCGGATGCTACCAACCAGCAGGGCACGCCATGACCGCACAGCTGAATCAGCTACCCGCAAAGACGTGGTGGTTGCAGGGGCTACTGGATACTTTCCAGGATCGCGTCAGTCGATGGCCCGTGCGTTGGCGCCAAGGCCTGAAGATCTCAGCCGGGCTGATCGCGGCATTGTTGGTGCTGGGCATCCTCACTGCGCCACTGAATCTGTATTCCCAGGCTGCGTTTGCCGCCGTCTGTTTTGCCGCCAGCCTGGTCATCCGCAAGCAAGCCGGGCGTCTGGCGATCCTGACCCTGATCACCCTCTCGCTGATCGCTTCGTTGCGTTACATGTACTGGCGCCTGTCCGACACCCTGAACTTCGACAACTGGCAGGATGCCGTATTTGGCTACGGGCTGGTGCTGGCCGAACTGTATGCCTTGCTCGTCCTGGTCTTCGGTTATGTACAGACCGCCTGGCCGTTGCACCGCAAACCGCAGTTTCTGCAACAGCCGCCCGCAGAATGGCCGACGGTAGACGTTTTCATTCCTACCTATAACGAATCATTGGGTATCGTCAAACTGGTGGTGCTCGCAGCTCAAGCCATTGACTGGCCCGAGGGCAAACTGCGGGTGCACATGCTCGATGACGGACGCCGGGAGGAATTCAAGGTTTTCTGTGAGCAGATTGGTGTCAACTACATCACCCGCGACAACAATCAACATGCCAAGGCCGGCAACCTCAATGAGGCACTCAAAGTCACCGATGGCGAGTTCATTGCCATATTCGACGCCGACCACGTGCCCACCCGCTCCTTCCTGCAGATCACCATGGGCTGGTTTTTAAAGGACCCGAACCTGGCGTTGCTGCAAACGCCGCACTTTTTCTATTCACCCGATCCGTTCGAAAAAAACCTCGATACCTTTCGCTCGGTACCCAATGAAGGTGAGCTGTTCTACGGCCTGGTGCAGGACGGCAACGACCTGTGGAACGCGGCCTTCTTCTGTGGCTCCTGCGCGGTCATCCGGCGGACTCATTTGCTGGAAGTTGGCGGCATCGCCACCGAAACCGTGACCGAGGATGCGCACACGGCACTCAAGCTCAATCGCCGTGGTTTCAATACCGCTTACCTTGCCGTTCCACAGGCGGCGGGACTGGCCACCGAAAGCCTTTCCCGACACATCAGCCAACGCATACGCTGGGCGCGGGGCATGGCGCAGATTTTTCGGACCGACAATCCGTTGTTTGGCAAAGGACTGAACCTGGGGCAGCGCATCTGCTACCTCAACGCCATGATGCACTTTTTCTACAGCCTGCCCCGCCTGGTGTTCTTGACCGCCCCCTTGGCCTACCTGCTTTTCGACGCGCAGATTTTCCATGCCTCGGCATTGATGGTCACGGTCTATGTACTGCCGCATATTTTCCATTCCAGCCTGACAAACTCCAGCATCCAGGGGCGCTTCCGCCATTCCTTCTGGAACGAAGTGTATGAGTCGGTATTGGCCTGGTACATCATGCGACCAGTGCTGTTGGCCCTGATCAGCCCTTCGCTGGGCAAATTCAACGTGACCGACAAGGGCGGCACCCTCGAAAAGGACTATTTCAACTGGAAGCTCGCGCGGCCTTACATCGTCCTGCTGACCTTGAACATGATCGGTCTGGCGATCGGCGTGGTGAAACTGATCGGAAGTGATTCGGCCGAGGCCACTACCCTGCTGATCAACCTGGCCTGGACCGTGTACAACATCGTCATCGTCAGCACCGCCGTGGCGGTAGCCACTGAATCCTCTCAGGTACGCAACGAACCCAGAGTGCCCGCGGATCTGCCCGTGCGCATCTATCGCGAAGACGGCACCTGGTTCGATTGCGTAACCCGGGACTTCTCACAAAACGGCGTGGGTCTGGTACTGCCACCGCAGGTTCTGCTCAGCGTCAATGAGAAGCTGCGGCTCTGCATTCTGCGCACACCGCCCTCAAGCCTCTTTCCCGCAAAAACAGTCTTCAGCAACGACAACGTGGCGGGCGTGCAATTCGAGGCTTTGACTCTGCGCCAGCAAAGCGAGCTGGTGCGACTGACCTTTTCACGGGCCGATACCTGGGCCAACACGTGGGGTAATGGCCGCCTCGACGCGCCAATGTCGGCGTTGCGCGAGGTCAGCAGCATTGGCTTGCGCGCCATCCTGCGCTTGTTCGTAGCAACCTTAAAGGACAGCCAGGCGCTGCTGCGCAAACGCCCGGACACTCCATCACCTATCGACTCCACCGCGGACACGCAACGATCTTGAAGCCTTCCACTCGCCGGACCTTTCTTCCTCGTCGCTCACTCATGCTGATCACCTGCTCGCTAGTGGGCTGGAGCGGCTGGGCATTGAGTGCTGCCGCCCAAATCAACGCCACAGAGCCGGCGATGATGCCGGTTACAGCGTTGCCCGGGACCGATGCCCCGGGCAACAGCTATACCCGCACCCTCAAGGAGCTGGGCAAAAGCTATTCGATGACCCTTAAAGGCGTGGAGGCCACCGACAGTGTGAACTTCGATGTGCGCGCCGATGAAGTCGTCACGGCGGCGCAGGTCACGCTGCAGTACAGCTACTCACCGGCGCTGCTGGCTGACCTTTCGCAGATCAATGTGCTGGTCAACGATCAAGTGGCCGCCAGCCTGCCCCTGCCGAAGGAAGAGGCCGGTAAATTGCAGACCCGGACCGTGCAGATTCCGCCGCAGACCATCACCGAATTCAACCGGCTCAGCCTGCAGTTCATCGGTCACTACACGATGCAATGTGAAGACCCTTTGCACTCCAGCCTATGGGCCCGGATCGGCAACGAGAGCCAGCTGAGCCTCCAGGTGTCCTCGATTAAACAGCCCAACGACCTGTCCGCCCTGCCGCTACCCTTGTTCGATCGTCGAGACGCCTCGCCCCTGAAGCTGCCCTTCGTGTTCGCCACGCGCCCCGGCGGCCCTGAGCTTGAGGCCGCCGGTATCCTGTCGTCCTGGTTCGGCGCCCTGGCCAGCTACCGCGGCGCAACCTTCCCCACCAGCCTCACCAGCCTGCCGGCCAAAGGCAACGCCGTGGTGTTTGTCAGCGGCAGCGAATCAACGACCATGAGTGGCTTACCGATCAAAGAGGCCACGGGGCCGACATTGACACTCGTGAGCAACCCGAATGATGCTCAGGGCAAACTGTTGATCGTCTCCGGGCGCGATGGCGCCGATCTCAAGGTCGCCGCGACAGCGCTGGCCCTCGGTGGCTCGGCCTTTTCCGGGCAGAGCGTAGTGATCGACCGGATCGACTCGCTCAAGCCACGCCGACCGTACGACGCGCCTAACTGGCTGCCCTCCGATCGCCCGGTTCGCCTGGGTGAACTGGCCAAGCCCGCAGAGCTCAATGTGTCGGGTTATAACCCGGGACAAATGACGGTTGCGCTGCGCTTGCCACCCGACCTGTTCAACTGGCGTGAGCCCGGTGCGCAACTTGACCTGAAATACCGCTATACGCCGCAACCGGTCTCCACCAATTCCTCGTTGCTGGTCAACTTCAACGACACCTTCATCAAGTCGATCGATCTGCCCTCGATCGAGAAACTCGGCAACAGCGACAGCCTGCTGGCGATGCTCAAAACCGATGACAGTCTGGCCCGTACGTCGCGCATGCTGTTGCCACTCAATTCCGTAGCGCTGCAATCACGCCTGCAATTTCGCTTCATGTATGACTACATCAAACAGGGCGAATGCCGCGACATCATCATCGACAACATGCGCGGTGTGATCGACCCGGACTCGACCCTGGACCTCAGCCAATACGAACATTTCATGGCTATGCCCAACCTTGGGGTGTTCAAGGACAGTGGCTTCCCATTCACTCGCATGGCCGACCTCTCTGAAACATCGGTGATCCTGCCCAACGAGCCAGGCCCGGCCGATCTGAGCGCCTATCTGACCCTGCTGGGCCGCTTCGGCGACTCCACCGGTTATCCGGCCACCGGCGTGAAGGTGGTCCACGCCGACCAGGTGGCCGAGCAAAGCGACCGGGATTTGCTGGTGCTCGCCTCGGGCAACAATCAGCCACTGCTTGAGCAATGGCAAAGCCTGCTGCCGGCCAAGGGCGAAGACGCTGCGCAGTACTTTGAACTGTCTGACCTGCCCTTGCGTGTGCGCAACTGGATCAGCCCGGATACGAAAACCAATCTGCGTGAAGCGCGCAGCAGCTTCAGGTTTACCGCTGACGACGGCAGTGCTTATCTGACTGGATTCGAATCGCCGCTCAAGAGTGGCCGCAGTGTGGTGTTTATCGCCAGCGCAAGGCCCAACGGCTTGGCTGACGTAACCAACGCCCTGCTCAGCAGCGAAGAAAACGCCCGCGAGTTGCAAGGCAGTCTGGTGGTGGTCAGGGGCAAGCATGTCGAGTCGCTGGTCGCCGAGCAGGATTACTACGTCGGGAGCCTGGGCCCATTGCGCTATCTGCAGTGGTACCTCTCGCAAAACGTAATGGCGCTCATGCTGTTCACCCTCCTGGGGATCCTGCTGCTTGCTTCGATGGCCTACCTGGCCCTGCGCTTACGGGCCAAACGTCGTCTTGGTCAATGAGCCGCGCATGCCTGTGTCGTCCATGAGCAGCCGAGGTGTTTCACTTCGCCAGTGCCTGCGCGGTAACACGCGCAGGTGGGGCGCCGTGCTTGCGCTTGCCCTGCTGGCGCCTGCGATAGCGGCCGGGAAATCCTGTGAGTCGCCAGCCTGGCCACTGTGGCAAACCTATGCAGCGCGCTTCGTCCAGGCCGACGGCCGGGTTCTGGAATCGAGCCAGGAGAACAATCACAGCACCTCTGAAGGGCAGTCCTACGGCATGCTCTTCGCACTGATCGGCAACGATCAGCCACGCTTTGACAAACTCTGGCGCTGGACCTCAGCCAACCTCGCAGGCTCCGACACCGCCACACGCCTGCCGGGCTGGTTATGGGGGCAAGGCACGGACGGTCAGTGGCGCCTGCAAGACGCCAATTCGGCCGCCGACGCCGACCTGTGGATCGCCTACGCCCTACTCGAAGCCGCACGCCTGTGGCATCGGCCGGACTATCACCAGGACGCCCTGCACCTGATGGCGACAATTGAAGCGCAATTGGTCGTCAAGCTCCCCGGGCTGGGCCCGATGGTGTTGCCTGGACCACAGGGTTTCGTCCAACCGGACGCTCTCTGGCGCTTGAACCCCAGCTACCTGCCACTGCCACTGTTACGACGGCTGGCCAAGGAAGCCCCCTCGGGGCCCTGGCAAGCGATTGCCAACAACACCGCGACGATGATTGCCCAATCAAGCCGCCACGGTTTCGTCGCTGATTGGGTCGGTTATCAAGGCACTTCAGCGCAATCGGGTGCCTTCACAAGCGACCCGATCCACGGCGACACGGGCAGCTACGATGCCATTCGCGTGTACCTCTGGCTGGGCATGAGTGATACCTCTGGACCGCTGGCAGCGCGCCTGCTCAAACGGCTGGACGGCATGGCCCGCAGCACTGTCGCAACGGGTTCTCCCCCGGAAACAGTCCAGGTTCTCCACGGCACTGTTCAGGGTCAGAGCCCGTTCGGATTCTGGGCTGCACTGATTCCCTACCTTGAGGCCAAGGGCCAACCCGGGTTGGCCGATCAGCAACGACGCCGCGTGGAGCTCGCCTTGCACGAAGCACTGGCCAGGCCTGATGGCGAAGCCGGTCCGCCGCGTTACTACAACTTCATGCTCAGCCTGTTCGCCCTCGGATGGGCAGATAAACATTACCGATTCCGGGAAGACGGAACGCTGAAACTCTCCTGGGAGACCGCATGCACGCGCACCACCGCACGCTAGCCATCGCCGTCATGAGCGCATGGACGGCTGCTGCACACGCTCAAAGCCCGACACCACAGGCATTACTCGTCGAGCAAGGGCAGTACTGGCAGTTGCACAAAAACCCTCAACGCGCTGCGGAAGTCTGGCTCAAAGTCCTGCTGTTGGACCCGGCCCAGGTTGACGCACTGTATGGCCTGGGCTTGATTGGCGTGCAACAGGGCAAGCCACAACAGGCGCAGCAATACCTCGCCCGCTTGCAGGCCATCCAGCCCCCGCCTCGGCAGGCACTGCAATTGGCGCAGGACATCAGCGTGGCCCAACCGCAGAACCAGCAGCGTCTGGAAGAGGCTCGGCGCCTCGCCGATGCCGGTGAGCGTGACAAGGCGAGCGCCGTGTTTCGCTCGCTGTTCGATGGCCGTCCACCTCAAGGTACGATCGGCCGTGAGTATTACAACAACCTTGCTTTCAATCAGGCTGACTGGGCTGAGGCACGCAGCGGATTTCAGCGCCTGCAACGCGAGATGCCCAACGACTCGATCGTCGCGCTGTTTTACGCCAAGCATCTGGTGCGCCGTGAAGACAGCCGTGCCGAGGGCGTCCGCGCCCTGGCCGCGCTGACCCAGCGTGCCGACATTGCCGGTGATGCAGACGAAAGCTGGCGCCTGGCGCTGACCTGGATCGGTCCGCCCAATCCGGCACAAGTGCCGTTGTTCGAGGCGTACCTCAAGACGCATCCGGATGACGTGGAAATCCGGGCGCAGATGAACAAGGGCAAGCAACAGGTGGCAACGACGGCCAGCAAGGAATGGCAACCGCCTGCCGAAGTCGCGCGCGGCCTGAAGGCGCTCAAAGAAGGCGATCAGGCCTCCGCCGAACAGGCTTTTCAAGCACGCTTGAAAACCCGGCCCGATGATGCTGACGCGCTGGGTGGCCTTGGGGTTATTCGCCAGCAGCAACACCGACTGGCCGAAGCGGAACAGCTCTTGAGTCAGGCCACGCGACAAAACGACGGCAGCCGCTGGCAAGTTGCGCTGAACGAAGTGCGCTACTGGTCAGCATTGCAGCAGGCCCGCGACGCCCAGGCCAAAGGCCAGACAGCCCAGGCACAGCTCTTGGTCAACCAGGCACTGCGGCTCAATCCAAACGGGGTAGATGCTCGCCTCGCCCTGGCGGATATTCAGGCCAGCGCGGGCCAGTTCGATGACGCTCAGCGCAACTATCGGCAGATTTTGAACCAGCGCCGCGACGACCCTCAAGCACAGGAAGGGCTGGTCAATGTGCTGCTCAAGAGCGGCAAGAACGATGAAGCCCTGCAACTGATCAACAGCCTGCCCGCCACCGGACAGGCAAAGATCGGCCAGTCCGCACGCCTGCAAGCCTTGCGCGCGACGCAACTGGCCGCCCTCGCCGAACAACGCAACGACCTGCCCGCTGCGCGCAATGCCTTGCAAGACGCGCTGCGCGTTGAGCCGGACAACATCTGGACACGTTTCGCCCTGGCCCGCCTGAACCTGGCGATGGGCGAACCGCAAAAGGCTCGGGACCTGATCAACGCCATGCTCCAGGCCCGCCCCGACAATGCCGATGCGCTTTACGTCAGCGCCTTGCTGTCGGTCCAGATGGGTGAGTGGAAAGCCGCCCAGACAACGTTGGGACGCTTGCGCCCCGACCAGCGCACCCCGGACATGGACGCGCTGGCCGCTGATGTCAGCCTCAACCTGCAACTGCGCCAGGCGATCGAGTTGGGCAAGCGCGGCCAGCGCCAGGAAGCCCTAACCTTGCTCGATCGTATTCAGCCGACGGCCAACAACAGTCCCGATCGCATGGCGAGCCTGGCCTCGGCGTATGTCGACATCGGCGAGCCAACCCGTGCGCTGGCCCTCATGCGCGGCCAGTTGCAAAACACCACGGCGCCCTCGGCGGACTTCATCCTGCAATACGCGGCGGTCCTGCTTAAAACCGGAGAAGACGCACAGGTCAACGAGATTCTGCGCGACCTTCAGAACAGGCCCTTGAACGCGCCGGCTCGCAAGCGTTTCGACGACCTGCTCTACCTCTATCGCATCCGCCAGGCTGACCAACTGCGTGAACGAGGCAATCTGGCCAGCGCTTATGACACGCTAGCGCCCGCACTGGCGCAACGTCCCGGTGATAGCGCTGCCGTCGCGGCCCTGGCGCGGATGTACTCGGCCAACGGTGACACGGCAAAAGCCCTCGAACTCTACAAACCGCTATTACAACGCCAGCCAAACGACCCACAACTGCTGTTGGGTGCCGCCGACGCGGCGGTGTTGGCACAGGACACGGCCTTTGCCGAACAGGCACTGCAACAGCTGCTCAAGACTGAATCCGGCAACCCTCAAACGCTGACAGAGGCCGCCCGCCGCTACCAGAACATGGGCCAGACCGGCACGGCGACCGATCTGCTGCGCAAAGCGGTGGCCATTGAACAGAGCGAGAAACGCAGGAACCAGGGAGGCCAACTGGCCGGCTCTACGGTGGCGCCCAACCCTTTTGCCGGGATTTCGGGTCCACGTAGCGAGGTCAGTCGCGACACCTTGCTGGCAGCGATCCCGCCACCGGTCCAGGAGATGCCGGGCAGCGTGAGGTCTTACACCCCTTTTGGCATCGACGCCCCGCCAAGGCCGCAGCAGGCGAGCAATCGATTCGAGTCGCAGCTGCCGCGCGCAGCACTGGTGAGCGAGGACATCAGCCCCGCGCAACTGGCGCTGAATAAAATCCTTCAGGAGCGCAGTGCCTACGTCACCCAGGGCGTGAGCATTCGCAGCAACAACAGTGAGTCGGGGTTGAGCAAACTGACCGATATTGAAACACCGTTGGAAATCAATATTCCGCTGGATGAAAGCCGCGTCGCCCTGCGCGTGACGCCCGTCTCGCTGAACGCTGGCAGTGTCAGCGGCGATGCACTGTCGCGCTTTGGTAGCGGTGCGCAGAGCGACGGCGTCGGCTCGCAAAAAGCCGAGGGTGTCGGCCTTTCCGTCGCTATTCAACGGCCCGCGGATGGGTTCAAAGCTGATCTGGGCACCACCCCGCTCGGCTTCAAATACACCACCGCCACTGGCGGCATCAGCATTGATCGCCCCGTGAGCGACTCCTCTAATGTCCGTTACGGCGTGAGCGTTTCCCGGCGTCCGGTAACTGACAGCGTCACCTCGTTTGCCGGCACCACGGACAAACGCAGCGGGCAGTCCTGGGGCGGCGTGACCGCCAACGGCGGGCGTGGCCAGTTGAGCTTTGACGACAACGAAGTCGGCGCCTATGGCTACGCCTCCTGGCACCAGCTGTTGGGTAACCATGTTGAGTCCAACAACCGCAGTGAACTGGGCAGCGGTGTCTACTGGTACCTGAAAAATGCAACGGACAGCAAGCTGACCGTCGGCCTGAGCATGACCGGCATCAGCTACGCCAACAATCAGGACTATTTCACCTATGGCCACGGCGGCTATTTCAGCCCGCAGACGTTCTTCGCCCTGGGCATTCCGGTGACCTGGGCACAACGCACCGGGCGCTTGACGTATCAAGTCAAAGGCTCGGTCGGCGTGCAGCATTTCGAGCAGGACAGCGCCGACTATTTCCCCAACGACAAAGCCCTGCAAGCGGCCTCGGGCCTGCGCTACGAAGGGCAAAACAAAACCGGGATCGGCTACAGCGTCGCCGCGGCGGCTGAATACAAGGTCGCTTCGAACTTCCTGCTGGGCGCCAATCTGGGCCTGGACAACGCCCACGACTACCAACAACTCAGCGGTGCCCTGTCTTTGCGCTACCAGTTCGAAGACATCAGCGGCCCCATGAGCCTGCCGGTCAGCCCGTATACCTCGCCTTATTCCAACTGATCATTCTGGAGCTTTCGATGCCCACTTCTGCCCTTGCCGGCCTGTCCCTCCTTGTTCTTGGGGAGAGCCATATGAGCCTCGCGGACCATTTGCTGGAGCCGCTGCACGACAACCTGACTCGCCAAGGCGCACTGGTTCATTCCATCGGTGCCTGCGGTGCCAGCGCCGGTGACTGGCTGATCAGCAAAAAGGTCGACTGCGGCGCCGAGCGCAAAGGCAACGACAAGATCGTGATCAAAGGGCGCGAGGCAACCACCACACCGATCCAGGACCTGATCGCCGCCGACAAACCCGACCTGGTGGTACTGGTCATCGGCGACACCATGGCGTCCTATGACAAGCCAGTGTTTCCGAAGGCCTGGGCATGGCAAAGCGTCACCGGACTGGCCAAGGCCATCGCGGCCACCGGGACCCGTTGCGCCTGGGTGGGACCGGCCTGGGGCAAAGCCGGTGGCATGTACCAGAAGAATGATGCCCGCACCCAGTTGATGTCGCAGTTTTTGGCCGCGAACGTGGCGCCTTGCACCTACATCGATTCGCTGACGCTCTCCAAACCCGGGCAGTGGGTCACCACCGATGGGCAGCACTTCACCGTCGCCGGTTATCAAGCATGGGGCACTGCGATTGGCGGTGCGTTGGCCAAACTGCCCGCCAACACCGTCAGCAGCACAGGAGCCGGCAAATGAGCCGATACGCATGTGGCTGGGCGCTGTTCGCGCCCTTGATGCTGAGCCTGCACGCCCAGGCCGCCGACATTGCCCTGTACCCGACAGGCCCGGATCAGGACTCGGCCTTCCTGCGCTTTATCAACGCTGCTGACCAACCGTTGCAGCTGCTGGCCGAAGGCTCACAGGCCAGCCTAAGACTCGAGGGTTCGAATGCCGTGTCCGACTACCTGCCCGTCCCCGCCAACCAGCCGATCAAGGGCACCCTGGAACGCAACGGCAAAAGCCAGCCGCTGGACATCCAGGTGGCAGCAGGCGAATTCGCCAGCGTGATCGCTTTGCCAGACAACGCTCAAGGTATCCGCCAGGTCGTCATCCGTGAGCAACCCGACGACTTCAATAGCCTGAGAGCCTCGCTGGCGTTTATCAGCGCCGACCCAGCGTGCGCCCAGGCTGGTTTGCGCGCTGCGGGGAAGAACGCCGACCTGTTCAAGGAGGTGGCCGACGGCAGCGTGCAACGCCGAGCGATCAACCCGGTCAGCCTGTCGGTTCAATTGGTCTGCGCTCAAACCAACGTCGGTGCCCCGCTTGACTTGGGCCAGCTCAAGGCCGGCGAGCGCTACAGCGTTGTGCTGCTACCTGGCGCAAAGGGTCCGCACCTGTTGCTCGCGACTGACGTCCTGGCCCACTGATCGGATCGCGCCACCACCATGGTTTTTGCCTCTCTCGAGTTTCTGACGTTGTTCCTGCCGCTGTTCTTGTGCACTTATGCAGTGTGCCCAGCCGCCTGGCGCAACGTCACGCTACTGATCGGCAGCTGGCTGTTTTATGGCTGGTTGAGCCCCCGGTTCCTCGCAGTGCATGTGGTGCTGACGATCACGGCGTGGGCCGGCGGTTTGCTGATTGACGCCTCGCGGGAAAAAGGCACGGGCCGCGTGCGGCTACTCGTGATGCTGATCGTGCTCAACACGGCGGTGCTGTGCTGGTACAAGTACGCCAACATCGTCGCCGGCACGTTGATCGATGCCGTCACCTGGTATGGCGCCATGCCGCTGGACTGGCAGCGGGTCATCATGCCGGCCGGGCTATCGTTTATCGTATTGCAGGCGATTTCCTATCTGGTGGATGTACACCGCCGCACCGTGCCGGTCGAACGCAGCTTCATCAATTACGCCACCTATATCTCGATGTTCGGCCACTCGGTCGCCGGCCCCATCATTCGCTATGACTGGGTTCGGCGTGAGCTGAATCAGCGTCACTTCAACCTGCAGAATTTCTCGCTGGGCGCACGCCGGTTCATGGTCGGGATGAGCATGAAGGTGCTGGTGGCCGACACCCTGTCGCCGGTGGTCGATGTGGCGTTCAGTTTGCCAAACCCCAGCTTCTCCGACGCCTGGGTTGGCTGCCTTGCCTACTCCCTGCAACTGTTCTTCGACTTCGCCGGCTACAGTGCCATGGCGATTGGGCTAGGACTGATGCTGGGATTTCACTTTCCCGAGAACTTCGACCGTCCGTATCTGGCCAACAGCATCCAGGACTTCTGGCGTCGTTGGCACCTGTCGTTGTCCAGTTGGTTACGTGACTATTTGTATATTTCGCTGGGTGGCAATCGCAACGGCACCTGGAAAACCTATCGCAACCTGTTCCTGATCATGGCCATCGCCGGCCTCTGGCACGGTGGCGATAGCTGGAATTATCTGCTGTGGGGCAGCGCCCATGGCATTGCGTTGTGTGTGAATCGTGCCTGGAACAGCTCTACCCTGCCCCCGGTACCGCCGGTGCTTTCCCATGGGCTGACACTGCTGTTCGTTTGCCTGGCCTGGACACTGTTCCGCGCCCCCGACTTTCACAGCGCGCTACGTCTGTATGCCGGACAGTTCGGCCTGCAGGGCATCGCCCTCGGTGATGAACTGTCCACGACCCTGCGCCCGGTACACGGCCTTGCTGGCTTGCTGGGTGTGTTCGGAATCGTCGCACCGCTGCTGCGCCCTTACTGTGAGAAACAACTGGGCGGCATTGCGTTTTACACCGCCGCCCTTTGGCCCATCGCCGGTTTAATGCTGTCGTTCGCACTGATCGCCAGTCGCGAAACCGTACCCTTCCTGTACTTCCAATTCTGATGACGAACCTAAAGCACACCCCGCCCCCCACTCCGCCAGATGATCTGGCGACACGCAGCAGTCGGTTGGCAGGCGTGGCGCTGCTGATATTCCTGTTCGTCGGACTGCTGTCCTCTGGCCGTCTGATTGTCTCAGGGCAAATCTCGCTACCCGATAAAGTGCTGCCCCCGCAGATTCTTGACGGCGATATCACTCATCGGATCGCCAAGGAACTGTCGAACGCTCAACTCCCCACGACCTTCGCCGAGCTGGAGCGCGGTGCCAGTTGGCTGCTCCTCGGTGACACCGGGCCGAGGGTTCGCTCGGGTTGTCCTGACTGGTTGTTTTTGGCCGATGAGCTCAAGGTCAATGATCAAGCGCAGCGCAATGCCGATGCCAAAGTCCAGGCGGTGATTGATCTGAAGCAGCAGCTCTCCCAACGTGACATCAGCCTGCTGGTGGTCATCGTTCCAGACAAGAGCCGCATCGCTTCCGGGCAGCGTTGCGCACTGCACCGTCCAGCCGTTCTCGAAGGGCGCATCCAGACCTGGGCCTCGAAATTAGATGGGGCTGGTGTATCGAATCTGGACCTCACCGGTGCGCTGACACCACTGGGGGCCAGTGCCTGGTTGCGCACCGATACGCACTGGAGCGAATCCGGTGCGAAGGCGGCGGCCGATGCCATCACCCAACGCCTGAAGACCCTGGGCATCAGCGCAACGCCACGCAGGTCGTTCAACGAAAGTCATGCCCCGCTCGCGGTACGAACTGGCGATCTGGTCCATCTGGCGGGCATCGACTGGCTGCCGCTCAACTGGCAACCCGCACCCGAAATGGTCGCCCAAACCAACACCCACGAACGTCCCGCTGCGTCAGCCGACAGCCCTGATACTGAGGCAGACCTTTTTGGCGATGCCGACCTCCCCAACACCGCGCTCATCGGCACCTCATTCTCGCGCAACTCCAACTTCGCAGGATTTCTGCAGCAGGCACTGGGCGCCCCCGTGGGTAACTTCGCCAAAGACGGCGGAGCGTTCTCTGGCGCTGCAAACAGCTACCTCAACAACCCGGCCTTCAAAGAAACGCCGCCCAAGCAAATCATTTGGGAGATCCCGGAGCGGGACCTGCAGACGGCTTACATCGACCCCATTGCCTCTGATTTTAAAGTCACCAGCGAGTAGTTGACGCCTTCTGATGCGTGACGAGCAATGGTCAAAGCCATCAGCTTGCATGAGCGTTTGGGCCAAAAAATCGTCTCGCTGGCGAGATAACTGCGCAAGCAATACAGTGAGTAACGGTCACACATCCACGGAGAACTTATGGCGAACATCCTGGACAAAGGAACAACGTCAATCTCACTGGTGCATGAAGCTCTTCATAGCGCTAAGCAACGAGGCATGGATCTGGCCCTTGCGCTAGCAAATGCGGACATAGACCCTCAATTGCTTGATGCCCCAAGAGCTAGAGTTTCAGCTGTTTCTTTTGCTCGTCTGTGGGTGGAACTGGCAGACCTGCTGGATGACGAGTTTTTCGGCATTGATAGTCATCCAATGCGCCGAGGCAGCTTCAAGCTGATGTGTCACGCGCTACTCGATTGCTCAACCTTGGGACAGGCTTTACCTCGGATGCTCTCGTTCTTGCGGTTGGTACTCGATGACATTCATGGCGAGCTATACGTCAAGGAAGACCAAGCGTTTATCGTCCTGCAGGATCAGGGGATATTGCGACGACTGTTTGCTTACGGCACCTGGTTTATCTTGGTACATGGCCTGTCATGCTGGCTTGTAAACCAACGGATTCCATTGCAGACGCTCAGTTTCAGTGCTCCAAAGCCCGACGACGAAAGCGACTACCGAATGCGTTTTTGTGAGGATATTCAATACGATGCGTCAACGACCGCTGTGAGCTTTGACAAAAAATTCCTGGACATGAAAATTGCGCAGTCGACCACAACCCTTAGCGCGTTTCTAAAAGAATCCCCTGCCAGTCTTTTGGTGAAGTATCGCAACGACGACAGTATCAGCGCACAGATAAGACGACACTTGCGAGGGTTGAGCCCAGACCAATGGCCCGAACGGGATGACCTGGCACTTGTGCTGCGCATGTCCAACTCGACACTTCAGCGCCGGCTGCAGTCAGAGGGCACCCATTATCAGAATCTCAAGGACGATCTGCGTCGCGACATGGCCATTGATCTGCTTTCGCGTGGAGATATGACGGTTACGGAAGTCGCGGCAGAAACCGGCTTTCAGGAAACCAGCGCCTTTCATCGAGCGTTCAAGAAATGGACAGGCGTCAATCCAGGTGCCTATCGACGCCATCATTTAGATGAGTGAAGTCCACCAAGTGGCAAACTCGCTCTACTCCCACGCGTATTAGCCGCTAGCCAGGAGCTCGTCCCTGGCATTCGCTATCACCACCCTGTCCTCACACCGCAGCGGGTTCACTCGGCGCTCTTGCGACATGCCCAAACAGCTCACATAAGTTGGTGCGGCCAGGCATGGGCGGCGCCAAATCGCCTACCTAGAATGACCGCAAATGGCTTCCCTACGAACGCCAGTCGCTAGAGGTCAACAATTCCAGATCGAGGTTGCGGTGGTCAGTGAGTACCCCAATGGCTAACCGCTTGGGGGAAAGCAACCCTGATGTACCTAAGCAAGTGCACTTCACCAACAAAAATAAAATTGAAGGAGACACGATATGCAATCAGTGAACGTCTACACGCTCGCGGGCGAATCAAAATTCAACGGATTTCATCGACTGATTCTTTTCTGGTGCGTGCTGATTCTGATCATCGATGGTTATGACCTCGCCGTAGTCGGCGCTGCACTTCCCGCCATCATGCAGGACATGGGAATTGACGCTACAAGCGCTGGTGTCATGGCCGGGTCGGCCCTGCTCGGGACAATGCTGGGCGCTATCTTTCTGGGCACCTTAGCCGATCGTATCGGCCGTCCTAAAATGATCGCCATCTGCGTAGCGTTGTTCAGCCTGTTCACAGCGGCTGCGGGGCTTACCAGCGACCCGATCAGCTTCAGCATCGCCCGTTTCATCGCCGGGCTGGGGATCGGTGGCGTCCTTCCGATCGTCACCGCACAGATGGGCGAGTTCTCGCCAGCGAAACTTCGTACCCGGCTGGTGACCTTAGTGTTTGCGGGTTACTCCGTGGGCGGCATTCTGGTCGCGCTCACGGGCAAACAACTGATCGAAAGTCATGGTTGGCAGTCCGTCTTTTACGTCGCAGGCCTACCCGTCCTGTTAATCCCGCTGATTCTGAAGACCCTGCCAGAGTCCATGGCGTACTTGCTCAAACAAGGCCGCCAAACGGAACTGCGCGCCATCGTCAAAAGAATCAATCCCGCTTATCCGCTGAGTAGTGACGCTGTACTCGCGGGCAATCCTGCCGAGACAAAAGCTTCGCTCGACAGTCCGATCAAAGGGCTATTCAGCGAGGGTCGCGGGTTCAGCACGGTCATGATCTGGGCTGCATTCATGACGGGTCTGTTCATGGTCTACGCGCTCAATTCCTGGTTGACCAAATTGATGGCAATGTCAGGTCATAGTCTTGGCTCGGCTCTGAACTTCGTCATCGTGTTCAACGTGGGAGCGATTATCGGTGCGATTGGAGGCGGATGGCTCAGCGATAAATTCAACATCAAGTATGTGCTGATTACATTCTACCTCGTGGGAGCAGTGGCGCTCACCGTGATGGGTTTTACACGTTCAACCGAACTGTTGTTCGTGGTCGTATTCATTGTTGGCGCCTCAACACTCGGAACTCAACTGATTGCCTACGCCTACGCAGGGGATTTCTATCCCACTCCAATCCGTTCGACAGGCGTGGGCTTCGCGTCTGGAGTTGGCCGAATTGGCGCAATTATCGCGCCGGTACTAATCGGCAGGCTCGTTTCATTGGCCTTGCCACTTGAACAAAACTTCATGGTGATCGCCCTCGCAGGCCTCATAGGCGCCTTGGCGGTCACGTTCGTAAACCAGGCACAT
This sequence comes from Pseudomonas sp. NPDC089918, assembly GCF_050280605.1. Lineage (NCBI taxonomy): Bacteria > Pseudomonadati > Pseudomonadota > Gammaproteobacteria > Pseudomonadales > Pseudomonadaceae > Pseudomonas > Pseudomonas sp. NPDC089918. The sequence continues at coordinate 93,184 of NZ_JBNNVP010000013.1, forward strand.
GCGGACTCCACCCAGGTCAGCAAAGCGCCAGCCTTATCACGCTGACAGACTGCTAGCCGTCTTCATGTTCCTGACCATCTGGCTTGAACACGTTAAAGGATATGTACCTTGAATCGCTTGTCACTACCGCCACTGTCAGCGCAAGAGCTTAAGCGCACGGTCGACTGGGCAATCGCCTCACGCCGCAGCGTCAGAGCCTTTCTCCCGACAGCTGTGCCCCATGAAGAAATTGAAGCGATTCTAGACATCGCTCGCTTCAGTGCCTCGGGTGTGAACATGCAGCCATGGCGCGTTCACGTCGTAACCGGTGACGCCAAAGATCGGCTGTCGATGGCAATCGCCGCTATCGACAACGATCCGCAGCTCAGTAGCGACCTGCAAGATCCTTACGAATACTACCCACGCGAGTGGGTCACGCCCTATGTTGATCGCAGGCGTAAGGTGGGTTGGGATCTCTATGGGCTGCTGGGGATTGCCAAAGGTGAAAAACAACGCATGCACCAACAGCACGGGCGCAACTACCGATTCTTCGATGCCCCGGTTGGCCTGCTGTTTACGTTGGACAAAGTGCTTGAGCAAGGCAGCCTCCTGGATTACGGCATGTTCCTGCAAAGCGTGATGCTGGCTGCACGTGGCCGAGGCTTGCACACGTGTCCGCAGGCCGCATTTCTCAAATACCACAATGTCATTTCAGACGTTCTGAACATCCCGGCCGAGCAGATGCTGGTATGTGGCATGAGCCTTGGTTACGCCGATCCCGTGGCTATTGAAAACACGCTGGTAACGGCGCGGGAGCCAGTCAGTGCTTTCGCAGTTTTTCACCATAATAATAAGGAGACCTGCCCATGATGAGTGGCGCATACGCAAGTGGACTCGATCAAAGCCTGGCAAACCATGTCCCGCTCACCCCACTTGGATTCCTGGACCGAGCCGCACTGGTACATCCTGAGCGGGTGGCCATTATCCACGGAGAATTGCAACGCACCTGGGCACAAACACGCGAGCGTTGTTACCGACTTGCATCATCGCTGGTAGGCCGAGGCATCCAGCTTGGCGATACCGTGTCCATCCTCTCACCCAACACGCCAGCGATGGTCGAAGCGCATTTCGGGATTCCGTTATCGGGTGCCACCCTCAATACAATTAACCATCGCCTGGATGCCGATGGCATTGCATTTATTTTGCGTCACAGTGAATGCAAATTGCTGCTGGTCGATTGCGAATACATGGCCGTTGCGTCTGCGGCACTGGAGCAGCTCGAACTCCGTCCGGCACTCATCATGATTCGCGATCATCTAGCCACGGTATGTGTCGATGCAGATGCCCCAGACTATGAAGCACTACTCGCCGAAGGTGACCCGCAGTTCAAGGGGGTATGGCCCACCACTGAGTGGCTGCCTATTGCCCTCAACTACACCTCGGGCACTACGGGAGACCCAAAAGGTGTGGTGGTCAGTCACCGAGGCACTTACCTGATGAGCCTGCTGCAAATGACCAATTGGTCGCTTCCACAGGCACCTCGGTACCTATGGACGCTGCCAATGTTTCACGCTAACGGATGGTGCTTCACCTGGGCAATTGCGGCGGCGGCAGGGACACATATTTGCTTGCGTAAGGTATCTGCAGAAAACGTCTTCGATGCCATTTCCAGGCACAAGGCTGACCATTTTTGTGCAGCCCCAACCGTGATGGCCATGATCGCCAATGCGCCGAAACCACCAGCACTTTCGCACTCGGTTCGCGTACTGACAGCTGGCTCTCCACCACCTGCGACAGTGCTGGACGCAGTGGTGTCGATGGGTTTCCAGGTTGATCACGTGTACGGCATCACTGAAGTGGCAGGTACGCCTATCAGCTGCGTTTGGCAGGACGGCTGGGATGAACTCAGCGCACCAGAAAAAGCCAGAATGCGTGTTCGACAAGGTTCGCGTGCTGCGGCGTTCGAAGGTTTGATGGTTGCCGACTCGGAAACACTAGAGCCCGTACCGCATGATGGGCAGACCACAGGTGAACTGCTGCTGCGTGGCAATACCGTGATGATGGGCTACCTGAAAAACGAGGCAGCGACGCAGAAGGCATTCGAAGGCGGTTGGTTCCATACCGGCGATGTAGCGGTGGTTCATCCCAACGGCTACATGCAGATCACCGACCGCTGCAAGGACGTCATCATCTCCGGTGGCGAAAACATATCCTCCGTAGAAATTGAGGACATCCTCCATGGTCATACGTCGGTACTTCATGCAGCCGTGGTCGCACAGCCGGATGACAAATGGGGCGAAGTGCCCTGCGCGTTCATCGAGCTGAAAAGTGAATCTCAACAACCTACCGAGGCTGAGCTCATCGCGTATTGCCAGTCACGTTTGGCCCGCTACAAGTGCCCAAGCCGAGTGATATTCATGGAGCTTCCTAAAACGGCCACTGGAAAAATCCAGAAGTTCATTCTTCGCCAACAAGCGGGTAGTCGGGAAGCCATCGTACGACTGGCTTCAAGCGGCTGACACTCCCTCGGCCACACTTCACTTTATAAAAGACTATCAACATGCGGAGCGCGGGCGCGTAGCTCCCTTAGGGAGTTGCGCGCGTTGCAATCACCAAAAACAACAACAAATGGTGCATTAGAGATGGCAAAAAAACGTATGACGTCGGTCTCGACAATCCTGTTCACTTGCGCGGCTCCAAACGCCTTCGCGGACTTTATCAAGGACACACAGACAAGCCTTGAATTGCGTAACTTCTACTACAACCGTGACTTTCGCAACGATGGGGCCAAACAATCCAAACGCGATGAATGGGCTCAAGGCTTTATCTTGAATGTGCAGTCCGGCTTCACTGAGGGCACGCTTGGGTTTGGCGTCGACGCGCTCGGTCTGCTGGGGGTCAAATTGGACTCCAGCCCGGACCGAACCGGCTCGGGCCTATTGGCCTATGATTCACAGCGCAATGTAGATAACGAGTACAGCAAATTCATTCCAACCGCCAAGGCTCGCCTTGGTCGCAGCGAGATACGCATTGGTGGTCTCAACCCGGTACTCCCACTGCTGTCCAGCAATAACAGCCGCCTGCTCCCACAAGTGTTTCGCGGTGGAATGCTGGTGTCCAAAGACCTGGAGCCTGTAACCTTCAGCGCGTTACGAATTAACGCAGTGAAACAGCGAAACTCAACGGACTTTGAGTCACTGACGGCTTTTGGGTACAAACCGGTAAAGGCCGATCACTACACCTATCTCGCACTCGATTACAAACCCTTGCCACAACTCTCACTCAGCTATCACGTGGCTGAACTGGAAGATCTCTACCGCTCGAATTTTTTCGGTCTGAAGTTTGAAAGAGCACTTGGCTCCGGAGCAGTAATCTCCGACGTCCGATATTTTTCTGCCAGCGAAACAGGGGATGAAGGTATAGGTGATGTGAACAACCGCACCCTCAGCACGATGCTTTCTTATCGCCAGAGCGGCCACACCTTCGGCGCAGGTTTTCAGAAAGCCTGGGGGGATACATCGTTCGCCATGATCAATGGCGCCGACACGTATCTGTTCGCTGAGTCATTGGTCAGCACATTCACAGCTCCCCAAGAACGCGTCTGGATCGCACGCTACGATTTCGACTTCGCAGCGGCAGGGCTACCTGGACTTACCCTGGGTTTGAAATACGCAAAAGGTGGAGATGTAGATCCCACCCTTTTGGGCTCAGCCCAAGCAGCGTCTCTACGATCGGAGGGAAAAGATGGCAAGGAATGGGAACGCGTTACCGATATTACTTACACAATACAAAGCGGCCCGTTCAAGAATGTGTCGGCACAATGGCGAAACTCGACAAATCGTTCCACCTACGCCGATAGCGCCAATGAAAATCGACTGATATTTCGGTACACGTTCAAATTTTGAATGATGAAATCGGTCGATGACCGTGGCGCCAGCATTTAACTGGTCAATCCGAAAACCAAGTGAGCGCAGGATGAATTCACCATCCACATCGCGTCTGCTTAAGCACCGTTGCGAGTAATAGGTTTACGGATAAACGGGTTGCAGTTAAGGCTTCTCAAAGAAATGCCCTAACTACAACCCGAACGTCTGGACGACGAGACTATCTCACTAGCTGCCGAACGGCGGCATCGGTATATCGCCGGGCTGCAGGCCCAACAGTGTCATGTACTCATAGACGTGCTGATAGCCGGATTGAGACTCGTAGCTTGTGCAGTCGGATTGAAGTTTCCCACAGAGCCGCAGCTCCATGTTCGCGCTGCCCATTCCCCATTGCGTATAGTTCAGGTTGTTATTCACAACCTTGTCTATGCAGGAACAAACCATGTTCCTCGTGTTTTCTTTGGGATCGTGCTCATAAAGGGTCAGGGAGTCATCGAGAGAAGTTGCACACCACGCCATCGGAACAACATCCAGCGTGTTGTAGATGCGTAGCGCATTGCCGGCCATTTGCTTATTGAAATAGCTGGCGAAAAAACCATCTCCCGCCGTGGGCGCAGCAAAGGTTTCACAGAAGAAGTTAAAGCCCGGAAATCTGTCTTTCAGATAAAGCGCGAGCACTGACATGAGCGCACCGCCGAGGCTATGACCAACCAAACGGATGTTCGCTCCACTTTGCTGCTTCCCAAGAAAATCGCACAGTGTGCCCTGAGAACTGATAGTAGAGGCTGTGGTCAGTATCGCGTTCACACCATCCGACGTTCCCTGGGCAATACTCGCCGATCCCTGGCAGCCCGGGATTACGCTCTGCAACGGCACCATTGGAAAAATATCGAGATCGTCCACCTGATCCTTCAAAGAATCCGTGAGTGTCCCACTCGTCACCACGACGATGTCGTTCCCGCTTTTCCCGCCGGTCAGCACCACGGTGATGTGCGCCGCATACTCGCCATCCATTACCAGCGCGGGGCCCCAGGTTATGTCATAGCCGCCGCCTACCTTGGAGGCATTCAGACGCGAACGGATATTGTCCGTAACCTGACTCGGCGTAGGATTCTTCATGTTTTTCCAGGACTGAGAATGCAACGCCGCATTGTTGACCACGAAAGCGTGTGTAAGACTGATTTGCCTTTGCTGAAGTGAGTCTAGCGAAGTCATGACTGCTCCTTGTCTCGAAGATAAATAATTCAACGGGACCAACGAAAACTCACGGCTGCCGTCGATCCTTCTGGGCCAGCAAGACCGAGTGTAGTCGCAGTTTTGGAAGCATCAACTTGATGTGCAGCCATTTGAGCAGCAGGTCGAACGGTCCTTGATTCCGTCAATCCCGAAGCTGCTGGTAGACCGCTGACCAGGACCCGAAGCGTTTGGGCCCGAGCTTCGTGCAAGCCTCGACGAGCAATATGAATGCAGAGGAAAGCCACGAGTTTTATACAGTCCAACTCGGCTTGCCTGCTCCGCTAGCCTAGTCGCCGATGCATTTTTCGCCGCAGCCTTGCAGCTCCAATTGGTGGATGCCCCGCGACGCACAAACATGGACGCCATGACACGGTGCCCACTCGCACCATGAAGAATCTAGCGCTACATTAATTAGCGACGCTGTGTAGCCTGCGCATAAACTCCCGGGCCACACTGCAACCCAATCCTGTTTGCGTGGGGGTTGAGTGGCCTTAACATGTTCGGTCATTGAAACAGTCAGGGCGCACTCAACAACAGATTACGACTCGACCTCGCAAAATCCGAGGCGAGACCTCTGATTTCTTCAGGCTAAAACCTTTGTAACATTACACTTTCCATACTCCGTAATAAGGCTCAAACCAATTCGGCTAAAGATGCCGGATTGAAGCCCTTCAGATCCGCGTAATCGCCTTTTTCAACTTTGGCGGCCCAATCCTTGTCACTCAGCAGAACACGCCCTACAGCGATCAGATCAAACTCTTCGCGCTCCATGCGCTCGACGAGCCGATCCAAACTCGCAGGGGTTGATCCCTTGCCGGCGAAGGCATTAGTAACATCATTTTCTAGCCCAACCGAACCAACACTGATGGTCGCGGCCCCGGTTACTTTCTTCGCCCAGCCCGCGCAGTTCAGCCCGTTCTCACCGTCAATTTCGGGAAACTCAGGTTCCCAGAAACGTCGCTGCGAGCAGTGCAGGACGTCGACACCGGCCTCGACCAATGGCAGCAGCCAGTCTTCCATCACAGCTGGTGTTTCAGCGACGCGTACGCCGTAGTCCTGTTGCTTCCACTGGCTGACGCGCATGATGATCGGGAATTCAGGGCCAACAGCATGACGAACAGCAGATACGATCTCGCTGGCAAAGCGCGAGCGTTCCTTGATTGTCGGGCCGCCGTAGCGGTCGGTGCGCAGATTGGTACCAGACCAGAAAAACTGATCGATCAGATAACCATGGGCTCCGTGGATCTCAACGGTATCGAAGCCCAGTCGTTTGGCATCCGCTGCGGCCTTGGCGAACGCTGCTACCGTGTCGGCAATGTCCTCTTCACTCATCGCCACACCACGCAGGTCACCTGGCGAATCAAGGCCCGACGGGCTTTCCACTGGCGCATCTGGCTCCCAGTCGTTGATGTAACGCGTGGCACCGGTGTGCCAGATCTGCGGTGCCATGCGCCCGCCAGCGTTGTGGACCGCATCGATCACGTTTTTCCACCCCGCCAGCGCCGCTTCGCCGTGAAAAAAAGGGATGCCGGAGTCATTGCGCGATGCTGGGCGATCAACCACGGTGCCTTCCGACAAAATCAGCCCGACACCTCCCTCTGCCCGCCGCCGGTAATAGGCAGCACTCGCTTCACCCGGGACGCCTTCGGGTGAGAACAGACGCGTCATCGGCGCCATGACAATCCGGTTTTTCAGTTCAAGCGAGCGGATGGAAAGAGGACGAAATAAAACGCTGGTATCAAGCTTTGACATTGGATGGACTCCATTTGCTTTTGGAAGTCACATAAGTATATTTTGTAGACCTAATGTCAATTAGGCACCTAGAGTCGCCTAGGTATACATGAGGAAACTTCGATGCTGGAATTAAAGCCGCAATGTTTTTCGTCAGACTGCCCAAGCCGGGCGCTGTTCGACCAAATCGCAGACAAGTGGTCGATGATGGTTCTGGCGGTGCTTGATGATGGGCCGCATCGCTTCAATGCCATCAGGCGTCGCCTGGAGGGCGTCACTCAGAAGGCACTTACACAGTCCCTGCGGCGGTTGGAACGAAATGGTCTCGTCTCGCGCCAGATCATTTCGTTCTCGCCCGTGGCAGTGCAGTATGAGATCACCCCACTTGGTCTAACACTGCAGCAGCCATTTCGCGAATTGCATAAATGGACGCTCGACAAATTGCCTGAGGTTGAAACGGCCCGGTTGAAGTTTGACGAGGCCGCGGAGGGAAGCTGACGATGCGAGTCTTTTTATTGACTCGACGCCACTGCCACCCTGCAACGCAGAATATTCGTCACAGACTACTCGCACTGAGGGTGGTGAGTGTTTCGTCATTCACCAGATCTGGCGACCAATATATTGAAAAACGGTACGCCCGAGAAACGATGTTATCGGTGCCAAAGGGCTGCTTTTTTTAATGGCTGAACGTATTAAGCGATGGCGAAGAATTTTCTCAGGGCCTATTTTTTGGTCTTTGACGGCTACTGGTCTTGACCTCGCGTAACGACAAACTGGACTGGATGGATGCAATACCAATCTAGCGCCTGAGTACCTGCTCCAATTTTGGCCAATCCGGTGCGCCCAAATCGACCTCGTATCTACCGCCACATCACCTACAACGGTCGATCACGTGTTGGACGGTGCCTGCGGAGTATCGGGATTGAGTTGCTGACGTCTGAATTGCCCGGGAGGCTGGCCATGTATCTGGCGAAAGCGTCGGGAGAAATAAGCTTCGTCAGCGAAACCGCACAACCTCGCCACCTCCCCCACCGGTCGTGTTCCATTGAGCAAATAATTGCGTGCCGCGTGCATCCTGCGTTCGAGCACCAGCTCAGTGAAAGTCTTGCCGATTTCCTTGCGCAACCAGTGCGTCAGATACGTCGGAGACAGGTAGGTCGCAGCAGCCACCTTGATCAGGTTGAGATCGGGGTCGGCAATATTCTTGCGCAAGTATTCGGACATCCTGCTCAGCGCGTCGCGCCGGCTTACTTCGGCGGCATTCTCTTCGGCCAGTCGTTTGAGCGGCTCGGCATACAAGGCACAAACGCTCCCCACCAGTTGCAGCAACAACCCCTTGAGCATCTCGCGAGTGCCAAATTGACGGTTCTCATCCAGGACTCGCATCTGCTCGATCAGGGCACAGACTTTACTGAAATCTTCATCGGCCAGAATGAAATCCAGATGCTCCTGAAAGCGAAACGGCGACAACTCCGGCGCCAGCAGAATCGAGACCTCCTCCAGATCCATCGGGTCACACTGCAAGTGCGGTAGCAGGAAGGTCTGGGAAAAATTGATCACCATGAAATTGCTGTCGGCCGGATGCGGAATCACGTGCACGCGATGCGGCAGGATGAAGGCCAGCGTATTGCGCGGAAACGGACGTTCGACGTTGCCGATGTGCTGCACGGTATCGCCACCGAGGTTAATCTGGATCTGGAAATACTCATGGCGATGCGGACTGGTTTCGGCGTGCCGGCCCTTTTTGTCGCGGATGTAAAAGTCCGTCAATTCGCTGCGTTGCTGCATGACGTAAGTGGGCACTCGACTCGGTGACGACATCGCCTGAGGATCCTCTACAGGTACATGGACAGATTGTCGTCGCGCCGCGATGCAGGCGGCGACCGCGGTGATTGTGAAGGCAGACACCGCGGGCTTCAACACGTCATAGGATGACAATGCAATGTAGAGAATTAATTGTATCCGTGTGTGATGTGTCGCCTGTCCAAAAAATCTACATGTACACAAAGATAATTAATCATTTAAAAACATCAACTTACGAAACAAATAAAGCATAACAAAGGAAATACGCTGATTTGTTTTTTCTTGGACACCTGTATTCATCGCCTTTTTTAGAAGAAAAAACGATCTAACGCCTCCGTTGATTTTGAGAAGTTGTACGACCACTGTGATAGCCAATGCAGCCCGAACCTTCCAAAAACAATCAAAAGGTGCGCACGTGATGAACCTGTTTTTCCCTCTCGCCAACCCTCCCCCGATCGAGCCAGTCCGAAGGCGTATTTGAGCGCCTGACAGCGGCTGTCCGCGCCTCTCATTCAAGTAGCGATTGCTCTGCCCCGGCACTGCGGGCACGGCTTCGGCTGCGCGCGAACATCTCGATTCTTCTAACAATAAAAAGGTCTACTCATGTCGAACTCGCAAACCTCCCCGTCCACCGCGCCGTCGGTGAGCGCCGGCGCCCGGGACGCCCTGTTGCCTCAGCGACTGCCGACGCGTCGGCGCTGGTTCATGCTGTCATTGCTGCTGATTGCGACCATCATCAATTACATCGACCGCGTGAACATCTCGATTGCCGCACCGTTCCTCGCCAAGGACCTGGGCCTGGACAAGATCGAAATGGGCCTGATTTTTTCCGCGTTTGCCTGGACTTACGCCCTCGCCCTGGTGCCTGCGGGGTTTATTGCCGATCGCTTCGGTTCCCGCTTCACCTACGGGGTATCGCTGATCAGTTGGTCGACGGTCACCGTGTGCCAGGGCTTTGCCACAGGATTCGCTTCGCTGTTCGGGCTGCGCCTGGCGGTCGGCGCCATGGAGGCTCCAGCGTTTCCTGCCAACAGCCGTGCGGTGACGGTATGGTTCCCGGCCCGCGAACGGGGCCTGGCCAGCAGCATTTACGTGTGCGGCCAATATCTGGGCACGGCTCTGTTTACCGGCGTGCTGTTATGGCTGGCCACGACCTATGACTGGCGCCATGTTTTCTACAGCACCGGGATACTCGGCATTGTGTTCGGTGTGATCTGGCTCTACGTGTACCGCGATCCGCTGAGCTGCAAGAACGTCAGCCAGGAAGAACTGAAGTACATCGAAGCCGGAGGTGGACTGGTCAAGAGCAGCCAGGAACGCACCCGGTTCAACTGGCGGCAGATCGCCGAGCTGTTCAGTTATCGGCAGATCTGGGCGATTTGCATCGGCAAGTTCGCCAGCACCTCGGCGTTGTACTTTTTCCTGACCTGGTTCCCGACGTACCTGATCGAAGAACGCAAGCTGACCATGATCAAGGCCGGGATCTTCGCCGTGCTGCCGTTCGTGGGTGCAACGGTCGGCATTCTGCTGGCCGGTATCGTCTCCGACTTGCTGATACGCCGCGGTTACTCAATGTCCTTCGCTCGCAAGTTGCCTTTGGTGGTCGGATCGATGCTGGGGATGTCGATTGTGTTGGTGAATTTCACCGACTCGAATGTGATCTGCATTGCCGTGCTGACCATAGCCTTCTTCGCCCAGGGAATCGCTTCGTCGTCGTGGGCGGCGGTGTCGGAAGTTGCGCCCAAGGAATTGATCGGCCTGACCGGCGGAGTCACCAGCCTGGCCGCCAACATCGGCGGGATCGTCACTCCGATTGTGATTGGCGGCATCGTCCACGCGACAGGCTCGTTTGCCTACGCCTTCTGGTTCATCGGCGGCGTGGCGCTGGTCGGTACCTTGTCCTATTCGTTGCTGCTCGGTCGCTTGTATCGCATCGAACTCAAGGCGCGCTGAGTCAAAAAAAACGTTTTTCTCCAACACAAGGCGGCTTTCGTCCAACTTCGCAAAAGATTGCCGCCGTACGCTGACGCTTCTAACAGGACGACTACAAAAATGACGATGACCGAGTATGTGTTTACCCCGGATCTGCCCGTGACCTTGCCGGTTGCTGGCAGCCAGCAGCGCTTTCCCGTTGCCCGGGTATTTTGTGTCGGCCGCAACTACCCTTGGCCAGACACCCAAGGCCAGTCCCGCCAGCCGCCAGTGTTCTTCATGAAACCGGCGAGCAACGTGGTGGATGCGGCGGGTGAAGTGACTTTCCCGCCCTTGACCGAAGAGTTTGTCCACGAAATCGAATTGGTCGTGGCCATCGGTGAAGGCGGCGCCAATATTCCGCAGAGTCAGGCGCTGGCCTATGTGTGGGGCTATGCCGCCGGCCTTGATCTGACCCGTCGTGATGTCCAGCGCGCGGCCAAAAGCAATGGTTTGCCGTGGGAAGGTGCCAAGGTGTTCGACGGTGCCGCGCCAATGACCGCCATCGTGCCGGTCACGCGGGCAGGACATCCCGATGGTGAGTTGTGGCTGAACGTCAACGGCGAAGAGCGCCAGCGCGACAGCCTCGACAGCCAGATCTGGTCGGTCAGTGAAATCATCAGCCGCATCTCACAGTCGGTAGCGCTGCGGGCCGGTGACCTGATCATGACTGGCAGCCCGGCAGGCGTCGATGTGCTGCAACCGGGCGACATCATCAACGCCGGGATCGACGGCATCGGCCAACTGGAAATGCGCGTCGGTCCACGACCTTGAACCCGGCTCACGCCCTCGTGAATTGAGAAAGGAGATAACAACATGAACAGTCCTTTGAAAGTGGCCCTGGTCACCGGCGCCGGTAGCGGAATCGGCCGCGCCGTGGCCCTGTCGCTGATGGCCGACGGATTCACCCTGGTAGTGGCCGGACGTCGGCCGGAGCCGTTGCAGGCCTTGGTCGAATTGGCGCTCAGCGAAGGACACGAAGCGTTGGCGGTGCCGACTGATGTGCGCGACCCGGCCAGTGTCGATGCGCTGTTTGCCACCCTCACCGAGGTATACGGGCGACTCGATGTGGTGTTCAACAACGCCGGGGTCAACGCCCCGGCAGTGCCGCTCGATGAGCTGACGTTCGAGCAGTGGCGAAACGTGATCGACACCAACCTCAACGGCGTTTTCCTCTGCGCCCGTGGTGCCTTCAGGCTGATGCGCCGGCAACAGCCACAGGGTGGACGCATCATCAATAACGGCTCGATCTCGGCGCATACCCCACGCCCCTTCAGCAGCGCCTACACCGCCAGCAAACACGCGGTGCTGGGGCTGACCAAATCCCTGGCCCTGGACGGGCGCGAATTCAACATCGCCTGCAGCCAGATCGACATCGGCAACGCCCTGACCGAGATGTCGGTGCGCATGACCAAAGGCGTGCGCCAGGCCAACGGCACCATCGCCGTGGAGCCGATGGTGGACGTCAAGCATGTGGCCGACGCCGTGCGCTACATCGCCGGCCTGCCGCTGGAGGCGAACGTCCTGAACATGACCGTCATGGCCAGTGCCATGCCGTTTGCCGGTCGCGGTTAAACCGGCTTTTTTATTCCGTTACGCGAGGTTTACATGAAACCAGAAGTCTTGCAGCTCAGCCCGATCCTGATCCCTGAAATCAACGCGCGGCTCGATGAACTGTTTACCGTCAGACGCTACTTCCAGCAGGCCGACAAGCAGGCTTATTTGCAGGAACACGGCGCGAACATTCGCGGGGTGATCACCGGCGGGCATACCGGTATCAGTCAGGCGCTGATGGCGCAGCTACCGAAACTGGAAGTGGTGGCGGTCAACGGCGTGGGCACGGATGCGGTGGACCTGGCTTACGCCAGGGATCGCGGGATCCGCGTGACCGCGACCATCGGGGCGCTGACCGAAGATGTCGCCGACCTGGCCATCGGCTTGTTGATCGCCGTGTGCCGGGGTCTGTGCACCAGTGATCGTTATGTGCGTTCGGGGCAATGGCCCCATAGCCCGACGCCGTTGGCCCCGTTGCCGTTGGCGCGTCAGGTGTCGGGCATGCGCATCGGCATCGTCGGCATGGGTCGGGTCGGCCGTGCAGTGGCGACCCGAGCCGCGGCGTTCGGTTGCCCGATCAGCTACACCGATTTGCAACCCATGAGCGACGTGAACCACACCTTCATCGCCGACTTGAACCAACTGGCCAGCGACAGTGATGCACTGATTCTCGCAGCCGCCGCCGACAAGACTGAAGCCATCATCAATGCCGAGGTGCTGCAGGCGCTGGGCAAGGACGGGTATCTGATCAACGTCGCGCGGGGCAAGCTGGTCAACGAGGTCGATCTGGTGACGGCACTGGCCGCTGGAGAGATCGCGGGGGCGGCACTGGATGTGTTTGTCGATGAACCGAACGTCCCCGAGACACTGTTCGGCAACGAGAACGTGGTACTGCAGCCCCATCGCGCCAGTGCGACGCTGCAGACCCGCACGCGGATGGGAGAGATGGTGGTGGCGAGCCTGGTGGACAGTTTCGCCGGGAGGATACCGCAGGGGTCTGTGACTGACTGAACGTTGGCCGCCGAGGAGACGTTGCGTCCCCTTGGCGGCTCGGTGTCAGGTAAACAGATCGCGGAACGAAAACCAAACTCAGGGCGGTCGACGTGATCAATCCCCAATTGTAGACGTCGACGCCGAATTGACCCACGTACTCTCTCCAATGGCTTTCAGTAGTTAGTCACCTAACAATCCCCCAAAAAACCACAACTTGAATTAAGAGTCAGGGAGCCCCGTGTATACGAGTCTAGGTTCGCGGCCCTGATTTATTCGCCCTCCGCCAAGAGTGGCGATTCAAACCACCACAATTGCGTTCGCAGAGTTTTGGCTCGGTAACCTGGGCTACTTCGATACCGATCCCGATTCCTTCGATTTTGAGCAGATCCAGAATGACTGATCGAGCGCATGAGGCCGCATGTACTGGTTGGTGGTCGGGCGGCCGGACTCAGACTTACCCGGGTAGTGGGTGTCACCGCAGGCACCGTACACAGCTATCTGAGCGGCGACGGTGGAAGGTGAATGCCGTACGCCTGGGTCGACTGCACTGTTGCCCGCCCAACAGTGATGCTGAACCGCTATTGGCTGAGCAACACTTTGCCGCAGCGAGGGGCGTACCCCGCTGATATCGGCCTGCCAAGGCCAGCCAAAGGCGACTCACCCGGCACTGGCGACCAGACAAAGCCTTAAGCTAATAACCAAAAAGTATTTACTGGATGTTTTTTAGATCATTTACATTTAATTCATGGATGCGGCAGTGTTGCCAGGTAAACAGAAGTGCCATTGTTGCTCAGGCAACAGTCGCTCAACAGTTAGCTGCCCGGGCAACAGCAGCCGAGATAACATGTTAATCCATCTTATTGTTTTTAATAGTTATTTTAACCTTGGAACAACTCTTGCTCTGATGGCTGCACATCCCGCAACTCGAACAGGAACAGACCCCATGAGCACCCCACTTAAAGTCGTCGCCGTTTCCGGTGGAACCTATCGTCCGTCGCGTACCCTGGTGCTGGTCCAGGCCATCGTTGCCGAGCTGAGCCAGTACCTGCCAATCGAAAGCCGCATCATCGAACTGGGCGACATTGTCCGCCCACTGGGCAGCGCCATGTCCCGTCAGGAGTTGCCGGAAACCGTTGAGTACGAGTTGAGTGCGATTGAGTCGGCGGACCTGCTGGTTGTGGCCGCACCTGTCTACCGTGGCGCCTACCCGGGCCAGTTTAAGCACCTGTTCGACCTGATTGGCCAGGACGCATTGATCGACACCCCGGTGTTGCTGGCCGCCACCGGTGGCAGCGACCGGCATGCGCTGGTAATCGATCATCAGTTGCGCCCGCTGTTCAGCTTCTTCCAGTCGGTGACCCTGCCCCTTGGCGTGTATGCCTCGGAGGCCGATTTCACGAATTACCAGATCAGCAGCGAAGCGCTGAAAACACGCATCCGCCTGGCAGTCGAACGGGCCGCACCGCTGTTCACCGCCAATGCCGCCGACTTGCGGAAAACAGCCTGAGGACAGCCTGTGACCGCTATCCATACATCCAGACTTGAAACCCCGCTGCAGATCGCCCGGACGCTCGCCGCCGAGTTTTCCCGAACCGCCGCCGAACGCGACCATCTGGGCGGCACGCCGAAAGCCGAGCGCGACGAGTTGCGCCGCTGCGGTCTGCTGGCGATGAAAATTGACCAGCAATACGGTGGCCTTGGCGCCAGCTGGAGCGACACCCTGGAAGTGGTGCGCGAGTTCGCCAGGGTCGACAGCTCGATCGCCCATGTGTTCGGCTTCCAGCATTTGATGCTGGCCACGGTACGGCTGTTTTCCCGGCCCGAACAGTGGCAGCCCTGGTTCGAACAGACCGCGCGCAACAACTGGTTCTGGGGTAATGCCCTTAACCCGTTGGACACCCGCACCTTGTCAAAAAAATTTGCAGGCTATCGCGAGTTTTCCGGGCGCAAGAGTTTCTGCTCCGGCGCCTCCGATTCGGAAATGCTGATTGCCTCGGCGCTGGATGAATCCACCAGCGGCAAGCTGTTGATCGCCGCCATTCCCAGTCATCGCACCGGCATCACCTTGCACGGCGACTGGGACAACATCGGCCAACGGCAGACCGACAGCGGCAGCGCCACCTTCGAACGGGTGCGCGTGGAAGAGAATGAACTGCTGCTAGATCCCGGCCCGCTGAGCACGCCCTTTGCCTGCCTGCGCCCGCTGATCGCCCAACTGACCTTCGTCAATATCTTCCTCGGCATTGCCGAGGGCGCGTTCGAAGAGGCCCGCAATTACACCCTCAAGGAAACGCGCCCCTGGTTCAAGGCCAACGTCAGTCAGGCCAATCAGGACCCCTATGTCCTGCGCCATTATGGCGAATTCTGGGTCGGGCTGGAAAGCGTGCGCCTGCTCACTGAACGCGCCAACGCCCTGCTCGACCAAGCCTGGAGCAAGGAGCACCGGCTCGGCGCCGAGGAGCGTGGCCAACTGGCCTTGGCCATTGCCACCGCCAAGGTCGCCGCCACCCGCACCGGCCTGGACCTGACCAGCAGCCTGTTTGAAGTGACTGGCGCCCGCGCCACCCATGCCGCACTGCGCCTTGATCGTCACTGGCGCAACCTGCGCACCCAGACCCTGCACGACCCCGTGGACTACAAGCTCCATGAACTGGGTGACTGGGCGCTCAACAAGACGCTACCCACTCCGTCCTTTTACTCATAGGCCCCACCATGCAACTACTCACGCTGCCGCCCTCACCAGCCCTGGCCACCTCGATACGCGCTACTGCGCAAGTCTTCGAAGACCCGAAATCACAGGCGCTGCTGGCGCACCTGCAACAGGTCGCGCCCAGTGACGCCAGCGTGTTGATCATTGGCGAAACCGGGACCGGCAAGGAACTGGTGGCCCGTCATCTGCACAACCTCAGCGCCCGTCGCAACAAGCCGTTTATCGCGGTCAACTGCGGCGCGTTTTCCGAAAGCCTGGTGGAGGCCGAACTGTTCGGCCACGAAAAAGGCGCCTTCACCGGCGCCCTGAGCGCCAAGGCCGGCTGGTTCGAGGAAGCCAACGGCGGCACGCTGTTCCTCGACGAGATCGGTGACTTGCCGATGCCGATCCAGGTCAAGTTGCTGCGGGTGCTGCAGGAGCGTGAAGTGGTTCGCCTGGGTTCACGCAAAAGCATCCCCATCGATGTACGGGTGCTGGCTGCGACCAACGTGCAGCTGGAAAAAGCCATCAACGCCGGGCACTTTCGCGAAGACCTCTATTACCGGCTGAACGTGGTCAGCCTGGAGCTCAGCCCGCTGCGCGAGCGACCGGGTGACATCCTGCCGCTGATCCGCCACTTTATCGCCGAGTACAGTCGTCGGCTGGGTTATGGCGAAGTGGTGCTGGATACCGAAGCCGAACAGAAGCTGGTGAATTACTCATGGCCGGGCAATATTCGCGAGCTGGAAAACGTCATTCACCACACCCTGTTGATCTGCCGTAACAATCTGATCCGTGTCCAGGACCTGCACCTGTCCAACCTGCGTATCGAACGCCAGGACGCCAGCAATACCGTCCAGGACGACAGTGCCGACGCCCTGCTGCAGCAAGCCTTCCAGAAGCTGTTCGAGGAAGAAAGCGGCGCCCTCCACGAGCGGGTCGAGGAAGCGCTGCTGCGCGCGGCCTATCGCTTCAGCCACTACAACCAGGTACACACCGCCAGCCTGCTGGGGCTGAGTCGCAACATCACCCGCGCGATGCTGATCAAGGTTGGTGAGCTGGTGGTGAACAAACGCCGCCCGGCACAAGACGCCCGGACGGTCAAAGTGGTCAACCTGTCGATCTGACT
Source organism: Pseudomonas sp. NPDC089918 (assembly GCF_050280605.1). Taxonomy (NCBI): domain Bacteria; kingdom Pseudomonadati; phylum Pseudomonadota; class Gammaproteobacteria; order Pseudomonadales; family Pseudomonadaceae; genus Pseudomonas; species Pseudomonas sp. NPDC089918. The sequence continues at coordinate 110,153 of NZ_JBNNVP010000013.1, forward strand.
GGTGCTAGCGGTCAAGCCGCTGCTCCTTTACCCGCTGTCCCGCCCCCCAGATAGAAGTCCTGAATATCACTGCGCGCGGCCAACTGCCCGGTCGTGCCTTCGCTGACGACCCGGCCGCTTTCCAGCACGTAGCCGTACTGGGCGTAACGCAGAGCCAGGTTGATGTTCTGCTCGGCAATCAGGAAGCTCACGCCGTCGCGCCGATTGAGCTGATGGATGATCTCGAAGATCTCCTCGACGATCTGCGGTGCCAGGCCCATCGAAGGTTCGTCCAGCAACACCAGCTGTGGCCGGGCCATCAGCGCCCGCCCGAGCGCAACCATCTGCTGTTCACCGCCGGAGGTGTAGCCGGCCAGGCTTTTGCGCCGCAGCTTGAGGCGCGGAAACTGGCTGTAGATACGTTCCAGATCGGCCTTCAGTTGCCCGCGGGACACCTGACGCGCAAATGCACCCGTCAGCAGGTTTTCCTCCACTGTCAGTTGGGCAAAGCAATGCCGGCCTTCCAGTACCTGCACCAGGCCGCTGGCAACCAGGCTATGGGGCGTGCTGCGGGTGACATCCTCGCCTCGATAAATAATCCGCCCCTGCACCACCTCGCCCCGCTCGGCCCTCACCAGATTGGCGGCGGCCTTCAAGGTGGTGCTTTTGCCAGCACCGTTGGCCCCCAGCAACACCACGATCTGTCCTTGCGGCACCGCCAGGGATACCCCGCGCACGGCGAGGATTGCCTGTTCGTACAGGACTTCAATCGCGTCGATCTGCAAGATCGGTACTTGGTTCATGTTGCTCTCCCCCAAAAAAACCGGGACGCCTCCCGATTCACATCTCAGCTGTCCTGACTGCAATCGCGCGGTGTGATGCCCTTTTCCTTGGCGTACTGGTGCGACGAGGCTTCGATGATCGGTCTGAGCAAGGCACGGTCGGCCTGCACCCAGTCACTGATCAGTTTCCACTGGCTGCCATCCCACCGCTGGAAGCGCACCGCACCGCCCCCTTCATGGTCCGAGCATGACAGCTGCAAGGGTTGCACCAGGCCCAGTGCACCCAGCTCCTTGAGGCGGGCATCGTCCAGCTTGAGGTGCTCGAAGCCCCAGCGCACCTGCTCGCCGGTGAGCGGCTGCTTGCCGAATTTTTCCTGGGCAATGCGCACGGCCTCAACGTTGAGAATGCCGTTCACCACCCCCAGGTTGTAATACACGGTGCCAAAGCGTTTCGGATCAGCCAGGTCACCATTGCCCTTGGCCACCACCTGCTGCTGGATGCCTTGCAAGACCGGGAAATCGGTGCCCGAGGGGTGCGTGGTGATCGCAATAAAGCCTTTGGCGGCGGCACCGGCCGGGGCGGCATCGTCCTCGGAGTTGCTCCAGATGTTGCCGATGATGTGATCCACCGGGAAGCCGACTTTCTGCGCGGTTTTCAACGCCACCGGGTTCATCACGCCCCAGCCGCGCAGAATCACCCAGTCGGGTTTTTCCCGGCGAATGTTGAGCCATTGCGACTGCTGCTCGTTACCCGGATGGGGCACTTCCAGCAGGGTCAGCTTGAACCCGTACTTGTCGGCCAGGGTCTGCAACACCTCATTGGTTTCCTTGCCGTAGGGCGAGCCGTGATACAGGGTGACGATCTTCTTGCCCTTGAGCTGGTCCAGCCCCCCGGCCTGCTGGCCGATGTAGTTGATGATCGCCGAGACTTCGGAGTACGGGTTCAGCTGCAAGGGAAAGGCGTAGGGGAAAACGCTGCCGTCAGTGGAGTCGGTGCGGCCGTGGTTGATGGTGATCAGCGGCAGTTTGTCCGCGGTCGAACGCTCAAGGGTGGCATAGGCGATGCCCACCGACAGCGGGTTAGTGGCGGCAGCCGGCGCACCATTGAGGCCTTTTTTCAGACGCTCGTAGCACTCCACGCCCTTCTCGACCACGTACTCGGTTTCGCACTCGCTCCAGGTCAGCTTGACGCCGTTGACCCCGCCATTGGCATTGACGTACTTGAGGTAGTCGATAAAACCACCAAAAAACCCGGTACCACCGGCGGCATAAGGACCGACCCGATAGCTCTGCAGCGGGAAGTACTGTTCGTTATCCGCCTGCGCGGTCAACGTGGCAGTGCTCAGGCTGACAGCCAGGGCGAGGCTACTTAGTAGAGATCGTTTCAACATCAATGTTTTCCTTATCAAGTAATCAAGTGAAGGGTCAACCAAAGGGATTCAGAGCAATCGGCACTTACGCCGAGTCGCTCAGTAGCGCAGCGGCCACAACCGAGCGCGCTCGCGGAACTTCTGCCAGAGGCGCGCCAGGCCCTCCGGCTCCTTGATCAGGAACACAATGATCAGGGCGCCAAATACCATCTTCTGCAGGTTTTCTATCTGTCCGGCATCGATCAGCCCGGCCGGCAACAAGGCCACCAGGTTCGACAGCAGCACCGGAAACAACACGATGAACGCCGCGCCGAGGAAGTTGCCGAGGATGCTGCCCAGGCCGCCGATAATGATGATAAAGAGGATCTGGAAAGATCGATTCAGGTCAAAACCGTGGGGCTCCACGGTCCCCAGGTAGGTGAAGGCCCAAAGCGCCCCGGCCACCCCGAGAAAGAACCCGCTGATGGCAAACGCCAGCAGCTTTGTCTTGAACAACGCAATGCCCATCACCGCAGCAGCGGTGTCCATGTCACGCACCGCCATCCAGTTACGCCCTAGCTCGCTGCGCACCAGGTTCTTGCCCAGCCAGAACAACGCCACCACCACGCCCAGAGTCAGCAGGTAACGCCCCACCGGCGAGTTCAGATCCACACCAAGAATCTCCAGGCGCGGTGCGCTGATCACCCCCGAAGCGCTGTTATTGGAAAACCAGCTGAAGCGGGTCAGCGCCCAGGTCACAAAAAACTGCGCGGCGAGGGTCGACACCAGCAGATAGAAACCCTTGATCCGCAGGCTGGGCAGACCGAACAGCACCGCCACCAGCGCTGCCACTCCCCCGCCCAGGGCCATGCTGAACAACAACGGCGAGCCCGGCACCCGCAGCTCAACGTTGTAAGTGGCAAAGGCGCCCACCGCCATGAAGGCCGCCGAGCCCAGCGACAACTGCCCGGCGTAGCCGGTCAGCAGGTTCAGCCCCAACCCGGCCAGTGACAGCACCAGAAACGGAATCAGAATGGCGCTGAACCAATAGTCGTTACCCAGATACGGCACACCGACAAAGGCCAACAGCAGCAAGCCGACCAAGCCGTAACGGTCCTGGCGCAGGCAAAATACCCGGCGGTCCTGGGCATAGCGAGTACTGAACTGACCGGCTTCCTGATAAAACATCACGCCTCTCCTTAAACCCGCTCGATTGCGCGTTCACCAAATAACCCGGCCGGCCGCACCAGCAGGAACAGCAACGCCAGCACATAGGGAAACCAGTTCTCGATACCACCGCCGATGACGGGGCCCAGGTATACCTCGGCCAGCTTCTCCGAGGCGCCGATGATCAACCCGCCGACAATCGCGCCACTGATCGAGGTAAAGCCGCCGATGATCAGCACCGGCAAGGCCTTGAGCACCACCAGCGACAGCGAAAACTGCACCCCCAGCCGCGCGCCCCAGAGCAGGCCGGCCACCAGACCGACAAACCCGGCCACCGCCCACACCAACACCCAGACCCGTTGCAGACGGATGCCCACGGCCAACGCCGCCAGCGGGTCATCGGCCACGGCACGCAACGACAAACCGATACGGGTTTTGTTAAACAGCAGCGAAAGTGCCAACACCAGCAACGCGGCAGTCACGGCTGCAAAAATGTCGAACGGCGACAGCAGCATGCCGCCCAGTTCCAGGGGCTCGTCACTGATGCCCAGTTCCAGGCCATGTACCTGGGCGCCCCACAGCACTTGGGCGAACCCTTCGATCACGTAGGACAAGCCGAGGGTCGCCATGAACAAGGTGATCGGTGAACGGTTGACCAGAGGGCGCAACACCACCCGCTCCACCGCCACCGCCAGCAGCACCATCGCCGCCAGGCTGATGACAAACGCCAGCCAAAACGCCACCCCGCGCTCCAGCAGGCTGACAAAGGTCAGCGCCGAAAACAGCACCATCGCGCCCTGGGCGAAGTTGAAGACGCCGGACGCCTTGTAGATCAGAACAAAACCGATGGCCACCAGGGCGTACATCACCCCGGCCAACAGCCCGCCGATCAGCACCTCGAAGAAAAATTCCATGAGCCTTCCTGTTTTGCGGGCAAAGAGTCCCCTGCCACCCGATAGCTGGCGGCGCTGTCGACTCGGGGGTTAGTGGCGCGTGCCGAGATAAGCGGCAATCACCTCGGGGTTTTGCCGCACCTCATCGGGCGGGCCGTCGCCGATCTTGAGGCCGTAGTCGAGCACCACAACGTGATCGCTAATGCCCATGACCACGCCAATGTCGTGCTCGATCAACACCACGGTGGTACCCAGCTCACGGTTGATGTCGACGATGAACCGGCTCATCTGCTGCTTCTCTTCGGCGTTCATCCCGGCCATCGGTTCGTCCAGCAACAGCAAGCGCGGTTCGGAGGCCAGGGCACGGGCCAGTTCCACCCGTTTCTGCAAGCCATAGGGCAGCTTGCCGACAAGGGTGTCGCGCCACTGTTGGATGTGCAGAAAATCGATGACCCGTTCGGCCGCCTCCCGCTGGCGGTCGTCTTCGCCCGCAGCGCGGCCGATGCGCAGGGCCTGCTCAATCCAGCTGCTGCGACGCTTGAGGTTGCGTCCGGTGAGCACGTTGTCGAGCACACTCATACCCTTGAACAAGGCGATGTTCTGAAAGGTGCGGGCAATGCCGCGCACCGCCGCATCATGCGGGCGCATGCGCCGGTGCTCTTCTCCGGCAAAGCGGATACGTCCTTGCTGGGCCTGGTACACGCCGTTGATCACATTCAGCAGTGAGCTTTTGCCCGCGCCATTGGGGCCGATCAAGGCGCAAATCTCCCCGGCGGCCACGGCAAAGCTGATGTCGGTCACCGCCTTGACGCCCTTGAACGACAAGCCAATGTTTTCCAGCACTAGCAGATGTTCAACCTTTGTCGCCTGTGTTTGTGCCATGAATCATGTCCTTGTCAGGCCGGTTGCGTGCTGTCTTCGATCCAGCCGTTGACCAGCGGAGCTGGCCACGGCGCGGGGCGGTGCCACTGTGCCGGATCCGGCCAGGTGCGTACCTCAATAGCCAACGCCTGGAAAAACGCCAGGGCTGGCGGTGCAAGTGCCTCGCCCACCAGCAACGGCGCACGGGTACGAGAAAAGCCGAGGACATCGCGCAACGGCCGGCGGATCAGCCAGTACCCCAGGTGCCGTTGCAGCGCACCGGGTGGCGCCACCAGCGCCCAATCCACCAGACGCCGGCGCCAACTGCCTGGCTCCGGCAAGCGGGCCAGGACCTGGGTATGCAGGCGCTCGTAGGTTTCCCGGGTGCCGGCCACCAGCGTCGGGCCCAGCTCGCGCCGGTCCTGATCGCGGGTCTCCAGATTTTCCGGAAAATTCAGGCGAAAGCCGGCAATCAACCAAGGCGCCAGCAAATAACGCGCTTGACCACCCGCGGCAAACGCTCGCGCCGCCAGGGCTTCTTCCTGCCGCCCCAGCTGCTCGCCGTGCACCAGGCGCCGGCCTTCCTGTAGCAACTCGGCGTGGCTGATGCGCTGCTGCTCGAGGCGCTGCACCGCGTCCAAACGATAGAAAGCAAAGGCTGTGCGCTCGGCGCGGGCCTGGGGCTCCAGCCGGTGATCGCTGCCTTGCTGCTGCAGATGTGCGAACGCCAGGGTGTCACCGGCCTGACTCACCTCAGCCAGGCCGCGGCCGTCGGCGTAAATCAGCAGCCTGGGCGCCAGTCCGGCGGCGCGCAGGCGCTGAATCTCCTCATGACCTTCAGCGAACACCCATTCCCTGTGCAGCTCACGTAGCAGCGGCACCTGAGCGGCCGCAGCTTCCAGCGGATCCAACAGCGCGGCCACGCCGCCCAACCACTGTGCCGCCAGGGCAGCGATCAATGCCTCCGGCCGCGGGCGGCTGACAATCACCAAAGTCGCACCAGGCACAAAACCACGCGCCTGCAAGGCTGTGGACAGGCGTTGAACCTCAGTGGCCAGTTGGCGCCAGGTAAGCACCTGCCACACCCCCAGGCGCTTATGGCGCAGGGCGATGCCCGTCCCTTGCTGACGTGCCTGATGTTGCAGCCACTGCGGCAAGGTACCCGCGACGGGTTGCGGGTTATCGATGAATGTCGGCATGACCTTTCCCGTCCCTTACACCAGTGCCGCAGCTTTGGTCGCCACAGCCTTGCGCTCCAGCTCACGCACCAGCGGCAACACCTTGCGGCCGAAGTACTCCACCTCCTCCTGAAAGTGCAGGAAGCCACTGAGCACCAGGTCCACGCCCACCGCCTTGAGTGCGACGATACGTTCGGCAATCTGCTGAGGTGTACCGATCAGGTTGGTCTTGAAACCATCGTTGTACTGCACCAAGTCTTCGAAGGTGGACTTGGCCCAGTTGCCTTCGCCTTCCGGGCTGGAGGCACCGGCGTTCTTCGCCTCGCTGCCGAAACCGTTGACCGCCTCGGGGTCGGCTTTGGCGATAATTTCCTGCAACACCGCGCGGGCCTCAGCCTCGGTTTCACGGGCGATGACAAAGGCGTTCACCCCAACTTTCACCGAGTGACCATTGATCGCGGCCTTGGCCCGAATGTCGTCGACCTGGGCCTTGATGCCTTCGACAGTGTTGCCGTTGGTGAAGTACCAATCGGAGACCCGCGAAGCCATGTCCCGCGCCGCGCGCGAGCTGCCGCCCTGGAAGATTTCCGGGTGCGGTTGCTGCAGTGGCTTGGGTTTGAGGGTGTAGTCGTGGAAGCGGTAGAAATCGCCATGAAAACTGAAGTTGTCCTGGGTCCAGATGCCCTTCAGCGCCTGGATGAATTCTTCCGAGCGACGATAGCGCTCATCGTGGTCCAGCCATGGCTCGCCAATGGCGCGGAATTCGCCCTTGAACCAGCCCGACACGATATTCACCGCGACGCGACCGTTGGTGAACTGGTCGATGGTGGCCAGCTGTTTGGCCGCCAGCACCGGACTCCATGGGCCAGGCAGGATGGCCGCGATCACCTTGAGCTTCTCGGTGGCGGCCAACAGTGCGTGGCTGATGGTCACCGATTCGTGTTGGTTTTCGGCGCCATAACCGGCAGTGAAGCGGATCTGTGACAAAGCGTATTCGAAGCCGGCCTTTTCGGCGATTTGCGCCAGCTTGCGGTTGTAATCGATGTCCCAGCTAGTGCGCTGTTCGATCTTGCTGACCACAAGGCCGCCGCTGACGTTGGGAACCCAGTAGGCAAACTTGATGTTGTTCTGGCTCATTGCATGTACTCCATTGATTCGTTGAAATGAGGGTTGACCCGGGACGTCAGGCTGCGCTGGTGTCCGGTTGAACAGTCGGATTGAGGCTCAGTACCGCCGACTCGACAGCGCGCTCGATGCGTTCGAGCAACTGCGGGCTGGTGATCTGGTAATCGGTGAAATCGGCTTCGGCGGCATACACACCGATGGGCAAGCTCAGGGCCTGGAAAAAGCCGAACAGCGGGCGCAACTGGTGATCGATGATCAGGGCGTGACGGTCCGAGCCACCGGTGGCGGCCAGCAACACCGGCACGTTGTTCAACGCCTGGTGATGGACGAAATCGAACAGGTGCTTGAACAGTCCAGTGTACGAGGCGCGGTATACCGGGCTGGCAGCAATCAGCAGGTTGGCCGTTTCAATGGCCTGCAGATCGGCCTCGACCGCAGCGGGCAAGTCTTCACGGCGCAGCACCCCGGCAAACTGCGGGCCGACCTCGGACAACTCGATCAGGTGCAGTTCGATCGGCAGTTGTTGCGCAAGACCGGCGATCAGCGCCTTGAGCAACACCAGGGTGCGCGTAGGCCGCTGCACGCTCCCGGATACCGCGACCACTTTCAGTGTATTGCCCATTGCCCGTCCTCGTGGTGGCAGAGGCCACCGCGGCACCTGCACAAGGACTAGAGCAGCAACCGTGCCACTTCAATAATTCAATATAAATCAATTAGTTATACAGTTTTCGTAAAACGCCGCAGTGTCGTCCAACGGACAGGCTGTTGATCAACTGTTGCGCTCACAACAGTTGTCTCGTGGCGTTTGGCACGAAGTCCCGCCCGGGCCGCTGTTGTCGGGCGGTCAGCGCTTCAACAAGTTGCCCGGCAGGCGACAGGAGTGAGCGCCGTCGACACCCCGCACGCCCTGTAAAACGGCTTTTTACAGCGCCAGGCACGACCTGTGCACTGACAGCAGTACGCAGCAGATCGACCGCTCTGTTGCTTCTCTTGCCTTCCATAAGGAGCTGCACCATGACAGTCCAGCAACAACACCTGCCACACCCCCTCTCCACCGGTACCGACTACCTGGCCCTGGCCGAGCGCTTCCGGCCGATCTTTGCACTCATCGCCGCCGGCGCACTGGAGCGCGAGCAAAGCCGCAGCCTGCCCTTTGAACAAGTGAAATGGCTGAAGGAAGCCGGCTTTGGCGCCGTGCGTGTGCCGATCCAGTACGGTGGCGCCGGCGCTTCCCTGCCCCAGCTGTTTGAGTTACTGATCGAATTGGCCGAAGCGGACTCCAATTTGCCACAGGCGTTGCGCGGTCACTTTGCCTTTGTCGAAGACCGCCTCAATGCCCAGGCTGACGCACCACAGGACACCTGGTTCAAGCGTTTTGTCGAGGGTGATCTGGTGGGCAATGCCTGGACCGAAATCGGCAGCGTCAAGATCGGCCAGGTCGGCACTCGCGTCTCGCGTCTGGGCGAACACTGGGTAGTCAACGGCACCAAGTACTACAGCACCGGTAGCATCTTCGCCGATTGGATCGACCTCTATGCCCAGCGCGATGACAACGGTGCCGACGTGATTGCCGCCGTCCGCGTGCAACAACCGGGCATCTCGCAGAGTGACGATTGGGATGGCTTTGGCCAGCGCACCACCGGTAGCGGCACCTCGGTATTCGAAAACGCCGTGGTGGAGCCTGAAAACCTGCTCGACTTCGCCACCCGCTTCAAGTACCAGACGGCCTTCTATCAACTGGTGCTGTTGGCGGTTCAGACCGGTGCCGGCCGTGCCGCGGTGCACGACATCACGGAAGAAGTGCGCAAGCGCACGCGCATCTTCAGCACCGGCAATGCCAGCCACGTCAGCCAGGACGTCCAGGTGCAGCAAGTGGTGGGCAAGGCATCGGCGCAGGTCTACGCCGCACACGCCACCACCCTGCGCGCGGCGACCGCCTTGCAGGTGGCGTACGAAAGCCGCTTTGCCCATGACGAAGTCGCCGAACGCGAGGCCAACATCGCCGCCGAACTGGAATCGGCCCAGGCCCAAGTGGTGATCGCCGACCTTGTGCTGCGCGCCACCAGTGACCTGTTCAACGCCCTCAGCGCCTCGGCCACCAGCACCGGCAAGGCCTTCGATCGTCACTGGCGCAACGCCCGCACCGCGGCCTCGCACAACCCCCTCATCTACAAGGAACGCATTATCGGCGACTGGGAAATCAACAGCACCGAACCGCCCTACGTCTGGCAGATCGGCGCTGGATCGAAGTAAGCCGACATCACGCCCCAGCACCTGCACCTGATCGGCCAGCGACGAAGCACGGGCCAGCAACGCGTCTGGCCCCTGGCTCGTCGCTACGCCCAGGAACCAACGTCCCTGGGCGCGGCTCTGGATACGCTCGATACCGCCATGCAACAAGCTGACCTGCCCACCCAGTGCCTGGCCGACGGCAAGCGCACTCTCAAAGAGACGGGTGCGCATTTCGTATATTTCCATCTAACGCAACGCCCTATTTCACATTCCAACTCGAATAGGATTTCAATGTTCGAGCGACTATGGTGCTGAACGTCACAACGTTCAGCACCATCTGACTCGCTCACTTCCTCTCGCGGTTCACCACTCCCTTCCTGTTTGAGAGGAAGCGTTGGATTGCCCTCGCTATCCGCAGTTGTTGAAGCAGATCCAGGCTGATTGTCAGCCCTGTCATTTCAGGATTTATTTCCACCAATACTCGATCTGAACACCTACGTTGGAGCCTTGCAGGTCTGTACCAAACGCACCGGTATCAGACAACGCCGATCCCGGAGATTGCAAGCTGGCGGCGCGTTGCGCAGCCTTGTTCCAGGTAGCGTAGGTGTAATACAGACGAAATTCCGGCCTGTCCCAGAATCCCGGGCCCTTCGGTGACCAGGTAGGCGCGATGGTGTACTTAGTGAGTTTTCGGGTACCGTCTGCAGCTTCAACCTGGTCGCGCCCAACTTCGGTGATCAACTTGAACTGGTCCGTGAACGCATAAATTGGCCGAACACCAATGGATAACCAGTTCTGATCATCACCATCAGGGCGCGTGTCTTTTTGATAGACCAATTCAACTTGACCACTAAAAGCATGAGTCATTTGCCAGTCGAAAAACTCCACGAGCCGCCAGCTCTTGTTGCTCTCATCCAACGTGGTATCACCGGTGTAGCCCAATGCGGTGCCCGGCCCTCGGCCGTATTGAACAGCGAACTTGTTGACTCCGCCAAGAAACGCGACCTGCTTGTGCTGGGCAACCACCGACCAGCCCTGATGAGCATTCTCGCGGCTCGGCTTGTCCAGATAACTGACGCCCAGTTGAACCTCGCCACCGGGATTTGTGTTGAATCCACTGACGGTCACATCATGACGGGTAACAAAATCCTTTTGGAAGACGTTGTCCTTGCGTGAGAACACGTAGCTGTATTTCAGATCTCCCAATGCGACCTGGTCGAACCCAAAGCCTGTTGAGCTTTGGTTCCAGTAGAAGTAGTCGGAAATATTGATGTCGTTTCGGTTGTAGTAACGACGGCCCGCCCAGAAAGAACCGCCATTCAATGCCGGCATCTTGCTCCACTCAGCGTAGAGCTGACTCATCCGCGTATAGCCGTGCTCCCCGTCAAATTTTGGTTCATGGCCATACTCGTTATAAAACTGTGCCATGCCTTCCACGCTGACCACCGAGCCGTCGTCCAGTGAAAGCAGATCCTGGCGCAAATCCAGCTCCAGATATTGCTCACATTCGTTGCCAAGACGGTATTTGGATTGCGCGCCCGGTAGCTGAAAACACGACTGTTTCCCTTCTTGAGTCGAATCTCCAACTCCGGTTCTGAAATAACCACTGAAGTCTGTTGAATACGCGTCAACGGGCAAAAAGCCGACAGCAAAGGACGCACCCAGAACTGCGCTGAGAGTTTTAACGTTCATTCATAACACCTTTTGTTTGTTATATTTATTGGATAAGGCCGACGCGAACAGCACGCTTTTAATCAAAGTACGCGGTTAACTCCCACGCACCGGTTTTCGAAAGGGAAATACCAAGTTAAATCGAATAGAAAAGGCACCGCTGAACCAATGAGAAGAATCCAGGCATTGCCGGCGCAAAGTGACCAGACGAGCTAACGATAAGGCATTAGTCCCGTCCAATCTTATGAGGCTCTACCCCCGATGACGTCCTCGGAAGAAATCTATAAGACCCTGCGTCGAGGAATCATCAGCCGGTTGCGCGTCATAGCGAGTCAGGAGGCTATGGACGTTGTTACTTAGCTCCTTGCCCAGTTCCACGCCCCATTGATCAAACGAATTGACTCCCCAAATTACGCCCTGGACAAAGACCTTGTGCTCATAAAGGGCGATCAGCGCACCAAGGCTATGTGGATTGATGATCTCAAGAGCAACTGTATTGCTTGGCCGGTTACCGGGGATCACTTTATGCGGTGCCAGTCGTTCAATCTCACTGGATGAAAGGCCTTTGGCTTTTAGCTCTGCCTCAGCTTCATTGCGGGTTTTGCCCCACATCAGCGCTTGGCTTTGAGACAAGCAATTGGCATACAGCCATTCCTGATGATCAGCCACTGGATTGTGGCTGACCACAGGCACAATGAAGTCAGCTGGAATCAGAGGCGTTCCCTGATGCAGCAACTGGTGGTAAGCGTGCTGTCCGTTACACCCCACGCCGCCCCAGATTACCGGGCCCGTGGTGCAAGACACTGACGTGCCATCATGACGAACACTTTTGCCATTTGACTCCATGTCCATCTGCTGCAGATGCTTAACGAAGTTGCGCAGGTAATGGTCATAGGGCAAGAAAGCATAGCTTTGCGCCCCCCAAAAATTGTGATACCAAACGCCGAGTACCGCTAAAAGAACAGGAAGGTTCTGTTCCAATGGTTCGTTCAGGAAATGCTGATCCATAGCGTACGCGCCGGATAGCAGTTCCTTGAAGTTAGCGATGCCAATGGCCAGCGCAATCGGCAGGCCAATTGCAGACCATAGTGAGTAACGGCCACCGACCCAGTCCCACATAGGAAAAATGTTTGCTTCACGGATGCCGAAATCCAGCGCTGCCTGGCGATTACTGGTCACAGCAATGAAATGGCGATATAGCTTCTCTTCCGTCCCGCCCTTAGCCAAGTACCAGCTACGAGAAGCTTGTGCATTCTTCAAGGTTTCAAGAGTACCGAAGGTTTTGCTGGAGATGATGAACAGCGTTGTTTCTACGTTCAGTCCGGCTGTAACCTCTCGGAACTCACTGCCGTCGATATTGGCTAGATAATGGCACCGCACCCCATGCCGAGCAAAAGGCGCCAGCGCCTCAGAGACAAGCTCCGGGCCCAGAAATGAGCCACCAATACCAATGTTTACGACATCGGTGATGACCTTGTCGTTGTAACCACGCCACAGATGGTTATGGATACGACTCACAACGTCAGTCATCTGCGCCAGGGCTCCATGCACATCGCGCATCAAGTTGCGACCATCGACCATCAAAGCGTCCCCCACTGGTCGCCGCAGCGCCGTATGCAGCACTGGGCGCCCTTCGGAGCAGTTGATTTTCTCTCCACTGAACATGGCACGCGCGGCCTGTTCCACGCCTGCCTCGCGAGCAAGGTTTACAAGCAATGAACGCGTTTCGTGAGTGATGAGGTTTTTGGAGTAATCCAAAAAAAGCCCGCAGCCCGCCAAGGAAAAATCTTGAAAGCGTTTACTGTTATCTCGAAAGGCATCGCGCATACTAAAATTTTTCATGCTCTCCCGATGGTCGAGCAGATTGCGCCATGCCGGCAGTGCAGTCACATCATTCGTTTTGTTGTAGTTATTCATGCTCAGCCCTTCTTCGCCAATACGGCTTGTGCCGTCTCAATCAACTCTTTTCTTGCCATTCAAATGTGGGCGTTTTGTAATTCTGCAAACGCAGAAGCGCCATCACAGGAATAAGCCCTGCATTGTGCAGTTACGACCAATTATCGGATTTACTCCCGCGAGGGCCAGCGTTCTCCATCGCGATTCAAATAAATGTCTATCTCTATAACGAAGTCATTGAAGCCTGAAGAAAACAAAACCGAACGCGGGGCACTCAAGCAGAAAACACTGCAAACATGCATATCCGTGCACGACAAGTGGAAACCAGGTGCCAGTCATTTAGTTTGAAAATTATCCAGACGGCGAGACGTGGACAAGCATCAAATAATTCACGTCTGCACCGCTAGATCCTCAGGACGAAACCCTGAGTACAGTCATTTTGAAGCGCCGCAAGAATCTCGCTGGATTAAAGAGGGTTTCAATCTAATAGTCTGACGTCTACCCTCAGGTTGCTTGATACGCTTCAATAAAAGCTTCACAGCCTGGGCTCCGAGCTCCTCGAGAGGTTGCGCTACAACTGTCAGTCTTGGGCTAAAAGCATCCGCCCAGTCGAAATCGTCAAAGCCAACCAGCGCGATATCCTTTGGCACCTCAAGCCCCGCTTCACGAAGAGCCTGCATTGCACCAATGGTCATCAAGTTGTTTGCAGTCATTATTGCGGTGGGCGGGTGCTCTAGCGATAGCAAACGGCGCGTGGCTTCCATTGCCGGCGCAATCGCCGATTCACCACAGCAAACCAATTGATCTTCGTACTCAATTCCAGCGTCAGCTAAAGCCGCACGGTAACCGTCAATTCGCTCATGAGAAGAAGACTGAGTCAATCGTCCGGATACCATCCCGATACGCCGATGACCCAGCTTAATCAAATGTGCAATCAACTCTTGAGAGGAGTGCTTATTCTCTACCCCCACCTGATCAAAAGACGTCGAGAGAAGTCGATCGATGAGAACCGTGGGTATCTTGTTGGCTTTTAAGTAATTAAATACTCGATTTTCTGGATCATATTCCGAAGCGAGTACAATCCCGTCAACACGTCGCTCATGCAGTGCCTTGACCGCTTTGAGTTCCTGTTCCGGATCCCTTTGCGTATTGACCAATATCATCATCAATCCGCTTTTCGCGCATGCCGCTTCGATGGCACGTACTGTTTCACTGAAGTAATAGTTTGAAAGCGTAGCAATCGCCACGCCGATAGCACCCGAACCCGAAGAGGAGCGAGCCAGAGACCGAGCGAGTGAGTTTCGAATATAGCCTACGGACTCTACAGCCTGATTCACACTACGGACGGTGTCAGGATGTACTTTACGAGTACCGTTGAGAACATGAGATACCGTAGACATTGATACGTTCGCGGCTCTCGCGACATCGCTCATCTTTGCACCCACTGTGCATCACTCCTTTCTCACGTGATTTGATGGATAGCGCTGAACTCATGTCCAGTTGCTACCTATTGTAAAGCTCACGGCGAGAAAATGCGTCGATGGCTCTCGGAATTGATGCCGGGGCGAGCCCGCAATTTCGTGAAAGACCCAGCGAGATGCGCAGCGCATCTGAAGTCTGTGAATCGAGATGGTGGAATCCGCTATGCAGCATAGCCGGGCACTCCTTTTTATTATCGTAGCGATCATCCTGCGAACCAATTGATGGACGCAGCAGCGCTTGTTGAAAAAAGCATAGCCGAGACGAAAGCGCTTGCGCAAGCGCTTTTCTAACATCCTTTTCATGTGCTCTTTGATCGGGGCTTCCCTAGGGGATGGACGTTGAAGTGCTTTTTGGAGAATTCCTAGAACGAAAAGGAAAGCGCTTGCGCAAGCGCTTTCCTTTCGACTATGTTGCTCAAACAAGAACACCGATGGGAGGTTTCAACTGCCTCTCAAATCGGTAGATAAGGAGTTAACAGCTATGCTGAGCACTGGATCTGAAAGCCCCCCTCCTGCCCTATTGGAAATGCATTCCATCTCGAAGTCATTCAATGGGGTGCGCGTCCTGCATGACATTGACCTCAGTATTTTCCCTGGACAAATCCACGCGCTAATGGGCGAAAACGGCGCCGGAAAATCCACTCTGATGAAAATACTATCGGGGGCCTATGTCGCCGACAGTGGCACTATACGAATCGACGGATGTGATATTCGAAACTATGGCGTGAACGATGCGAAGCGCCATGGCATATCCGTCATCTATCAAGAGCTCAGCTTGTGCGCAAATATGAGCGTGGTGGAGAACATCTACCTGGGTAGAGAGATTCGTCGATGTGGAGTTATAAACCGCAAGGCAATGACCGAAGGCGCGCTCGTAGTACTAAAGCGACTTGGCGTCACATTTGATCCGCACGCACTGGTCGGCACCTTGTCGATTGCGGACCAACAACTTGTTGAAATCGCGCGTGCAATTCATGCCGATACGCGAATCCTGGTGATGGACGAGCCTACAACGCCGCTATCCACAAAAGAGACCGAAAGCCTTTTTACATTGATTCGGCAGCTACGTGATGATGGCGTCGCGATCATCTATATCAGCCATCGAATGGCCGAGATATACGCATTGTCCGATTGTGTTTCGGTGCTCCGGGACGGTCGTTACGTTGGTTCGCTGGATCGCGTCACGCTGTCAGCTGAAACCCTGGTCCGGATGATGGTTGGCCGCGATGTTTCCGGCTTCTACGCCCATGAGCGTTCTTTGTGCTCTTACGAGCAACCGATACTACGTGTTCACAATCTTACAGATGACTTCAAAATTCAGGATTGCAGTTTCGATCTGTACGCCGGCGAAATTCTCGGGATTGCAGGACTGGTGGGTTCTGGAAGAACCGAACTTGCCCGATTAATCGCAGGCGTCGATGCGTACTCAGGCGGAAAGATTGAGATGGACGGCGAAGTTGTAGTCATACGCTCTCCTCGCGATGCAGGTAACGCAGGCATCGTCTATCTGACAGAAGACCGCAAAGCACTGGGCCTTTTTCTCGACATGAGTGTCCACGACAATATCAATGTATGTGTTGTGGGAAGTGATGCTCGATTTGCGGGGTTTGTGGACCGAACGGCCGGAACTGGACGTACCGAACAAGCAATCCAGGCACTCAATATCAAAGCGTCTTCAGATATCAATGTTGGAGCACTGTCCGGAGGTAACCAGCAAAAAGTTTTGTTGGCTCGTCTGCTGGAGATGAAGCCCAGAGTATTGTTCCTCGACGAGCCTACATCGGGTGTCGACATTGGGGCTAAATCAGAAATATATAAAATCATCAATGCATTAGCAGCATCCGGCGTTTGCGTAGTGATAATTTCAAGTGAACTACCAGAGATCGTTGGAATTGCCGACCGTGTATTGGTCATGTGTGAAGGTAAACTTGTCACCGAACTCGGTGGCCACAGCGGTCTTGATATCACACCTGAAGCCATTATCGCGTCTGCCACAGGCAGCGACAGGTTGACTCTAGCCAACGGAGACTTAGTCCAATGACTTCCCCACTGCAAAGCAAAGTAGCAAGTGACCTCACCACGCCTGGTGTACGAAGCATCGCCGGAGCTTCCACCCAGGATAAAATGCGCCAACTGATGAGAGTGGCGGGCATGCTGCCCGTACTGTTACTCCTTTGTGTGGGCTTTGGCCTGATGAGCGAGAGCTTTTTCTCGGTTCAGAATTTCTCGATCATCAGTCAGCAAGCCTCTATCAATGTGGTATTGGCGTCAGGTCTGACTTTTGTGATTTTGACCGGAGGAATCGACCTTTCGGTTGGTTCGATTCTGGCTGTTTCCGCAGTAGTGGCGCTATTGGTATCGCAAGTTCCGGGGTTTGCTCCCCTGGCCATCGCTGCGGGGCTTGGAGTCGGACTGCTACTAGGGCTCGTCAATGGTGTATTGGTCGCTTTTGGAAAGCTACCGGCATTTATCGTCACGCTAGGCGGATTGACTGCGATGCGTGGAATCGCACGCCTCATCGGCGAAGACAAAACGGTCTTCAATCCCGACCTGTCCTTTGCTTACATTGGAAACGATACGTTGTTCGGGGTGCCATGGCTGGTTGTAATCGCGGTAGTCGTGGTTACTCTTTCGTGGCTTATTCTTCGACGTACGGTGTTAGGCGTACAGATTTACGCAGTGGGCGGCAATCCTGAGGCCGCACGGTTGTCGGGAATCAAAGTCTGGAAAGTCCTGTTATTTGCTTATGCCCTATCCGGTTTGTTGGCGGGTGTGGGGGCTATCATGACTTCCGCTCGACTGATGGCTGCTAACGGACTGCAAATGGGACAGTCTTATGAACTCGACGCTATCGCCGCCGTTATTCTGGGAGGCACGCGCTTTACAGGAGGCGTCGGCACTATCGTCGGTACGCTAATTGGCGCCCTGATTATCGCTACACTTTCCAATGGCCTGATATTGCTGGGAGTTTCGGATATCTGGCAATACATTATCAAAGGTGTTGTCATCATCGGCGCGGTAGCCCTCGATCGCTTTCGGCAGTCAGGTGCACGAACCTGAATCATATATAACCCCCACACTCCAATAACAAGAGACAGTGCTCATGAAAAAAATAATATTTACCGCTGTTTGTACACTACTGGCATTTAGCAGCGCTCAAGCGCGAGAGTTGAAATCCGTCGGGATAACTGTTGGCTCGCTGGGTAATCCTTATTTTGTAGCGATGGTAGATGGCGCCAAAGCCGAGGCACTGCATATCAATCCCGCCGCAAAATTTATCTCAGTGTCGGCAGATTACGATTTGAATAAGCAGTTCACTCAAATCGATAACTTCATTTCTTCGGGCGTAGACTTGATTCTTGTCAACGCCGTCGACCCTGTCGCAATCGCGCCTGCGATTGCTAAAGCAAGGAAGGCAGGCATAGTGGTTGTGGGCGTAGATGTCATGGTGCAAGGTGCCAACGCCACGGTACAGACCGATAACGTCGAAGCCGGCAGGATTGTATGTCAGTACATCTCTGAGAAGCTGGGTGGCAAGGGTAACGTTATTATCCAGAATGGTACGCAGACTTCGGCAGTCTTGGACCGAGTCAATGGCTGTAAGAGTGTTTTCGCGCAGGCACCCGATATCAAAGTACTGTCTGATAATCAGGATGCCAAAGGCTCGCGCGAAGGTGGCTACAGCGTGATGCAAGGCGACTTGACTCGCTTTGCAAAAGTCGACGCGGTGTTCGCGATCAATGATCCCCAGGCCATAGGTGCAGACCTGGCAGCAAAACAACTCAAGCGCAAAGGCATCATTATCGCATCGGTGGATGGAGCTCCCGATATAGAGACTGCGCTCAAAAGCGATACACAGATCCAGGCATCCGCCTCTCAGTCCCCTTGGGGCCAGGCACAACAGGCCGTAACGATGGGTTATGACCTGTTGAATGGCAAATCTTTGGAAAGCACAACGGTACTGCTTCAACCCTCACTGGTAACACGAGCCAACGTCATGGAGTACAAAGGCTGGCAAGCTGACCACTGACCAATTGACCACTGAGCGATTGAGTCAAATGACATAGGGGTCCCACCTCTTTAATGCGGGGAATGGCTGCTGCGAGTTGCTCGCAGCGGCCGAACGGCATGAAAACCCCTAGAGGGGCGAACCTACGGGAAACCTGAGCGACGGCTGCTGAGGAGAGATTTGGCATGTTTACCAAAACAAACACAATAGTAAGTACAGAGCTACTTAACTACGTTAAGGCCCTGTCTGGGAATCGAATTGTCGTTGCGCTAGCGGGGCCGCCTGGTGCCGGTAAGTCCACCGTCTCTCAGGCCTTGGTAGAGGCTCTTAATAGCGTTATGCCGGGGAGCGCAGCTGTTGTTCCCGGAGATGGCTTTCATTACGATGATGCGGTTCTTGGATCCTTGAACCTTTTAGATCGTAAGGGCTCACCTGATACATTCGATGTGGGTGGCTTCAGGAGTCTGCTGCTACGGCTTCGTGCGAACAACGAACCAGCGGTTGCCGTTCCGGTATTCGATCGAATCCTGGAGATATCCCGTGCTGCAGGACAATTGATTTCCTCTGACGTGAAATATCTCATCGTGGAAGGAAACTACCTTCTATTAGACCTCGCCCCATGGTCGTCCTTAATAGACTGTTTTGACGCCACCATAATGCTGCAGGCTGACCGCAAAACCCTGGAAGCGCGCCTGCTTGATCGATGGCGATCATTGGGTTTCGATGAGTCTACTTCCTATGAAAAAGTTCATCGCAACGACCTTCCGAATGCCGACATTGTGATTTCGGCCAGCAATATCGCTGACTTCACGATCACAAATTAAGATCCCACTTCCTCTCTTTTGAGAAAGAATCACGCCGTTAACTAAGCGCTTTGCTTGGCTAGATTTTTAACGCTAACAGGCCTACGAACGCTATTAACAACTTGTAGCGAACCTTTAAAGAGCGAATGACTATGTATCTGGTATGTGGTGAAGCGCTGTTCGATTTCTTCAGTGAAAACGACGTCAACGTTCAAGCTTCAAAAGTGAACTACAAAGCGATTGCCGGTGGTTCGCCGTTCAACGTCGCCGTCGGCTTGCGCCGTCTGGGCATCGACGTGGCGCTGTTCGCCGGGCTGTCCAGCGACTACCTCGGCCGGCGTTTACAGCAAGTGCTGCAGGAGGAAGGCGTGCGCCCGGACTACCTGCAGGACTTCGACGCACCGACCACCCTGGCGATGGTCGCCGTCGGTGCCGACGGCTCGCCGCATTACAGCTTCCGAGGCGAAGGTTGTGCCGATCGCCAGCTGTTGCCGGGGCATTTACCTGAGTTAGGCGCTGAGGTGCGTGGGTTGCATATCGGCTCGTTCTCGGTGGTGGTGCAGCCGATTGCCGACACCCTGCTGGCCCTGGTCCGCCGGGAAAGCGGCAAACGCCTGATCAGCCTAGACCCCAACGTGCGACTAAACCCGCAACCGAATATCGAACTGTGGCGCGAACGCATCAACACTCTGGTCGAGCATGCCGACCTTATCAAGGTCAGCGACGAGGACCTGAACCTGCTCTACCCCGAGCGTGATCCGCAAAGCGTGATCCATGGCTGGCTGGAACACCGCTGCCAGCTGGTATTCCTCACCCGTGGCGGCCAGGGAGCAACGGTATTCAGCCGCCGCCATGGCAGTTGGTCGGCGCCGGCCTGCGCGGTGGTGATGGCTGATACCGTGGGCGCCGGCGACACTTTCCAAGCGGCGTTGATCGCCTGGCTGACCGAACAGCAGCTGGATTCGGTGGAGGGTTTGCAGCGCTTGAGTCGCGAACAGATCGACGCGATGCTCACCTTCGCCGTCAGCGCCGCCGCCCTGACCTGCGGCAAGACCGGGCCGGACTTGCCTTATCGGCATCAGTTGGCTTGATATCTGGTCAGGATCTGTATCGCGGGCATTGCAGTTTTCCCGAGCAAGTGGGGTCCCCCCCCGCTTGACTTGGGCTGTGGCGAAGGCTGGCTGTTGCGGGCGCTGGCTGAACAGACTATCAAAGTAATCGGCGTAGATGGCGACGCGACCTGGTCGAGGCAGCGCGAGGACCACCGTACAATGCCTATGCGCTCAACAAACAACTGACCGTGGCCGTCGGCGCGCAGAACCTGTTCGACAAGTACCCGGACCATATCGGCGTAAGCAACTCTTCGTTCGGCGATAACTGGGGCAGTTATTCACCCTTCGGCTTCACCGGCGGTTACTACTACACCCGCCTGCAATACGCGTTCTGACTCCTCTGGCGCGTAGAGCAAGAACAAAAGATCGCAGGTATTTCGAAGTGCAGCCATTCATTCTGAGCGATGCCGAGCCCGGTAAAGATGGCGCCTGAGGCTTAGGTTCCATATAGCCTGATACAAGGCTCTTATTCCATTAAATAATTACATTTTGTTTTTATAGTGCGTTTCAATCTATGAGGTGAAGTTGTTACAGAAACGCCCCTTCAAATTTGTCCAGGAGCCATGATGTCCGATCCAAAACCTCTGTTGTTTGCACTCTACGAACAAGCCAGTGTGGGCTGTGGAGGTGCGCCGAGCCTCTGGACGCATCCGGCTGACGAGCGCCTGGCAATCAATTCGTTGGGCTACTGGTCGAACCTGGCGCGCATTGCCGACCAGGCCAACCTCGACATGCTGTTCTTCGGCGACGTGCTGGGTTTCTACGACGTCTTTGGTGGCAATGCCGATGCCGCGATGAAATGGGCTGTGGAAGCTCCGGCCAATGATCCGTTGATGATCATTCCCGCCCTGGCCGCGGTCACCGAAAACCTTGCGTTCGGCGTCACGGTTACCACCAGCTATGAACACCCCTTCTCCCACGCTCGGCGTTTCAGCACCCTGGACCATCTCACCAATGGCCGGGTGGGCTGGAACATCGTGACCTCTTATCTGTCCAGCGCCGCGCGTAACTTCGGCCTTGAACAGATGATCAAACACGATGACCGCTACGAACGCGCCGAAGAATTTCTCGATGTGGTGTACAAGCTGTGGGAAGGCAGTTGGGCCGACGATGCAGTGGTCGCGGACAAAGCTCATCAACTGTATGCCCGGGGTGATCGGGTACGGCCGATTAACCACGTCGGCGAGCACTATCGAGTCGCCGGGCCGCACCTCACCTCACCGTCACCGCAGCGCACACCGCTACTGATCCAGGCCGGCTGGTCGGGTCGCGGTCGCGAGTTCGCCGCCAAGCATGCCGAACTGATCTTCATTGCCAAATCCAACCCTCAGGAAATCCGTCAGGGCCTGGAGGACATATGGGCCAAGGCCCAGGCTCTCGGTCGCCAGCGTGAGGATGTGAAGTCCCTGACTGTATTGCGCATCGTCACCGCCAAAACCGAAATTGAAGCGCAGCGCAAATATGACGCATTGCAAAGCAACTACCACCTTCAGGCGCAACTGGTCAGTTATGCGGGCGACACCGGCATTGATATCAGTCGCTATGCCGACAGCGATGCATTGTCGACCCACACCGAAGGGCTGACGTCCTATGTCATGCACCCCGATGGCAGTGGTAAGCCGTTGACCGCCGGGGATGTGAAGCAACGTTTTGCCAAAGTCACCCGCGGCAGCGACCTGATCCTGGTGGGCACCCCGCAACAGGTAGCCGACCGGATCGAAGAACACGCACGCATTAGCGGCACCAGCGGCTACATGATCAATCCGTTGATCAGCCCTGGCACACTCGAAGATTTCGTGGAGTTGATCATTCCCGAATTACAGAAGCGCGGCCTCTACAGGACCCAGCCGCAAAGCGGTACCTTCAGGTCCAGGTTAAGGGCAGATGGCCGCAGCCATTTACCCGACTCGGCTTATGGCGCTTCATTCCGCTTCGGCAAGGCGCTTTAGCCCGAAGGCGACTGCTCAAGCGTTATCAAGCAGTCGCCGAACGTTCGAGGAAAACGTCGCGGGACATCAGCGTTTACAGCGTAAGAAACAGCGCCGAGGTCCAGACTCGGGATTGATCGCGCTGCCGGGCGCAGATGAACAATGGATGCTCACGGCCCGGCTGCAGATTCAGCTGTGTCAGTGCCGTCAGAGAACGTAGTCATCAGAAATTCCCACTCGTTGGAACTAACAGGTCGCCCTGATTCGCACACTTTCGTGTTAACGAAAAAGCGAGGGCCGTCGATGCCAAGGAAGATGCAGGCCTGGGATTTTCTTTGACGCAAAAAAAATGGACCTCTTTTCAGAGGTCCATTTTTTAATATTTGGAGCGGGAAACGAGACTCGCATCTGGCGTCCAACCCATTGAAATCTATGGGGTTTCTTTTATTCCTGAAGCAGGAATGGACTCAATTCTGAACTTGTTTGAAGGGGGACATCAAGAACCAAAATGGAATAACGCCCAGCCGCGCTACCGAGTTCTATCTACAGCCAATAGCAGAAACAGCATTCGGGTAACCCAATCAGCCATCGCATATCAGCGAATAAATCCGACGGCTTTAGGAAAAGTGTTCCGATTATTCGCCGAGGTAGGCTTTCTGCACTTGTTCGTTGTGCAGCAATTCGTCCGCCTGGCCTTCCAGCGCAATGCGACCACCATCAATCACATAGGCGCGCTGACAGGTCTGGAGAGCGAGTTTCGCGTTCTGCTCCACCAGCAACAACGTGACCCCGCCCTTCACCACTTCACGAATGGTCTCGAAGATTTTTTGCACAATGATCGGTGCAAGCCCCATGGATGGCTCGTCGAGCAGGAGCAACTTGGGTTTGCCCATCAGGGCCCGGGAAATAGCCAGCATCTGCTGCTCTCCACCTGACATGGTGCCGGCAAGCTGGAACGCCCGCTCCTTGAGCCGGGGAAAGATGCTGAACATGCGCTCGATGTCGGCTTCGATGGCCGTTTTGCCATCGGTACGCGAAAAGGCGCCCATTTCCAGATTCTCAACAACCGTCAGCTTGGGGAAAATGCCCCGCCCTTCAGGTACCAGCGCCAAGCCTTCGCGTATCAAGTCGAAGCTCTTGATCTTCGAATGGGCTTTTCCGTCAAACGTAATTTGCCCTGCGGTCGGCGTCAGCAGCCCGGCAAGCGTCTTGAGCGTCGTGGTTTTACCGGCACCGTTGGCCCCGATCAAGGCCACCATCTCACCCTCGCCGACATGAAAGTCCAACCCTTTGATCGCCTGAATGGCGCCATAGGAAACCTTGAGATCGTTTACCTGAAGAATATTTTTCATGCTCAAGCCACCGTCTCAGTGCCCAAATAAGCCTCGATCACCCGAGGGTCTTTCTGTACCTGCGCAGGCAGGCCGTCAGCGATTTTTTTGCCAAACTCCAGAACCGTAACGTGGTCGCATAAGCCCATGACCAGTTTCACGTCATGTTCGATCAGCAGAACAGTCTTGCCATCACCCTTCATCTTGCACATCAACTGACGTAAGCCCTCAGTTTCCGAGGCATTCATACCCGCCGCTGGCTCATCCAGGGCGACCAGCAGCGGCTCCGTTGCAAGTGCTCGCGCTATCTCCAGTCGACGTTGATCACCGTATGAAAGGTTTTTCGCCAACTCGCCGGCGAATCGGCCAATGCCAACGTAATCGAGCCAGTAACGCGCCGATTCATGAATCTCACGCTCTTCCTGGACGCAACGACGGGTCCGTAAAATAGCGCCGAACACGCCGCTTTTCGTCCGCACATGACGGCCGATCATGACGTTCTCCAACGCCGTCATATTGTGAAACAGGCGAATGTTCTGGAAGGTTCGGGAGATGCCGGCCTCCACCACTTTATGCGGCTTGCTGATCCGCAGCGGTTTGCCGTTGAATTCCACCTTGCCCTCCTCGGCACGGTACAAGCCGGTCAATACGTTGAACAACGTCGTCTTGCCTGCACCGTTCGGACCGAGCAGGCCGCGAATCTCACCGCGCTTGATACTCAGGTCGATGCCATGCAAGGCCTGTAGCCCGCCAAAAAACTTGCTGACTTTATGCAGCTCCAGCAGTACGTCGCTCATACCTTATTGACCTCTTTGAGTCTGAACTCGGCTGTCGCGGGTTCCAGATGTTCTGCGGTGCTATCCAGCGCAGGTGCCGGAACCAATGGCGCACTTTCATCTTCATGCAGCTCGGCACGGCGGCGGCTCGATGGCCAAAGCCCCTCTGGCCGGAAACGCATGACAAGGATCAATGCGAGACCAAAGACCAGCATTCGCAACGTTGAGGCATCGAGGATATTGCGCAGCACTTCACGACTGATGAAGGTCACGTTGTCCATCACGAATGGCTGTACCCAGTTCACCAGGTCGCGAAACACTTCGGGCATGATCGACAAAATCAACGCGCCCAGAACCACGCCACGGATCGAACCCATGCCCCCCAGCACCACCATTGCCAGGACCATGATCGACTCCATGAGCGTGAACGATTCCGGGCTCACAAAGCCCTGATAAGCAGAAAACAATGCACCGGACACACCACCGAATGTCGCCCCCATCGCAAAGGCCAGGAGCTTGAGATTGCGCTTGTTCAGGCCCATTGCCTCAGCGGCGACTTCGTCTTCACGCAACGCCATCCAGGCACGACCGATACGGGACACTTCCAGACGCTTGGACAAAATGATCGAGAGGATGACGACTGCCAAAAAGAACAGGTAGTAGCTGATGACAGGTGAAACCTGTAAACCGAACAGGCTCCATTTTGTCTGCAAGGACAGAATGGCGTCCGGAGCATGCCCGCTGGCGTAACTCCAGGCGCCGGCATCGATGTGCAACGGAGCTATTCCTGAAATGCCCTGAGGACCGTTGGTGATATTCACCGGTTGGTCCAGGTTGTTCATGAAGATCCGGATGATTTCGCCAAAACCCAGCGTGACGATCGCGAGGTAGTCACCGCGCAGCTTGAGCACCGGTGCGCCAATCAGAACACCACATATTGCTGCAATGACAGCGGCTAACGGGATGATGATCCACAGGGGCCAGTTCAATACCCCCTCGGCCAACCCCGTCATATTCAGATGTGGAGACGAGAGCAATGCATACAGGTAGGCGCCAATGGCGTAAAAACCGATGTACCCCATGTCCAGCAGACCGGCGTAACCGATCACGATATTGAGCCCTAGTGCCAACAACACATAGAGCATGGCAAAACCGAGGATTCGCACCCAGGTCGGCCCAAGGAACGGTATCGCGTCGACTACAAACGGCAGAGCGATGAAGGCCAGCACGAGCAGCGCGTATTGAGCGTAAATATTCTTCATGGCGAAGCCTCCTATGCGCGGTCGGCCTGACGCTCGCCCATCAGACCGTTAGGCCGGAAAAGCAAGACCATGATGAGCACCATGAATGCAAAGATGTCCTGATAATTCGCCCCCAGAAATCCCCCCGTCAACTGGCCGGTGTAACCCGCGGCGAGAGACTCGATCAGGCCCAGCAAGATCCCTCCCGCCATGGCGCCGAAGAGGTTGCCGATCCCCCCTAGTACCGCCGCCGAAAAGGCTTTGAGTCCAAGCAGTAATCCCATGTAGGCGTCAGCCTGGCCATAGTTGACTGCGCGCATGACACCGGCCACGGCGCCCAGTGATGCGCCGATGACGAAAGTGGCCGAGATCACCCGATTGATGTTGATACCCATCAAACCGGCGACCTCCTGGTTCTGTGCCGTTGCCCGCATGGCTTTGCCAAGTCGGGTCTTGTCCACCAGTACCCAGAGGGCAAACATGATGACGACCGAGATGATCATGATGCTCATCTGAATATTGGTAATGGTGGCGCCAAACACTTCGATAGGCCGGGTTTCGACGACTTCGGGAAAGGTTTTATAACCGCGCCCCCAAATCATCATCGCCATATTTTGCAGAAAAATGGAGATACCGATCGCCAGGATCAGTGGCGTCAAACGAGGGGCTTTGCGCAACGGTCGGTAGGCGAATTTCTCCATACCTTGTGCCATCAGCATGCAGACGACCGCGGCAATCATGATTGCGAGCAACAGAGTCAGCACACCGGGGGCAAATCCAAACCCTGCCAGCATGGTCAGCACCGAAATCGTCACCATTGCACCGACCATTACGATCTCGCCATGGGCGAAGTTGATCAGACCAATGATGCCGTAAACCATGGTGTAGCCCAGCGCCACAAGGGCGTAGATACTGCCGAGCACCAGACCATTGAGGATCTGCTGCAACAAGATACTAAGATTGGCGTCCACTTGGTGAATCCTCAAAGCTGCGTTGTATTCACCGGCGATCTCTTGCAAGAGCACGCGATGAAACTCATGGCAGATCAGAAAAAAGTCTTCTTGTTGTTGTCGCGGGCCGTGGGGGGCCCGCTTATCGTTCTGGATGTTGCTAACTCTTTAGTCGCGCTCTACAGCCAGGGTTTTCCATTTGCCGTTTTCAAACTGGAAAATTGTCGCGGCGGCATTTTTGAGGTTGCCAGACTCGTCGAATGCGATGGTTCCGGTGACACCGTCGTAGCTGGAGCTTTTCAACACAGGCAGGTAAACGGCGGGATCGTCTGATTGCGCCTTGACCATTGCATTGATCGCAGCCCAGGTAGCGTCGTAAGCAGCTGGCGAGGACTGCACCACGCCCATGCCAAACTTGTCCTTGAGCTTTTGTTCGAAGGCGGCCCCCTTCGGCATGTCCTGCAAAGGCGTACCGTAGTTCCAGGCATAGGCTCCTTCAGCTGCGCTGCCGGCCATTTTCTTGAACTCGTCGTTAGGCAGGTTACCGATGTTCATGAACTTGGCTTTGATACCCAGGTTCTTCATCTGCTTGGCCATCGGCGCCGCCTGATAATCCAGGGCAGCAAAGAACACGGCGTCCACTTGTTGCGCTTTCGCCGTGGTCAGAATGGCATTGAAATCGGTGGCTTTGTCGTTGGTGTATTCACGCACCACGACATTGCCGCCAGCAGCCTTGACCGCCTTGTTCACCTCATCCGCCAGGCCCTGGCCGTAGGCGGTGCGGTCATCAAAGATCGCAATGCGTTTGGCACCGAGTTTGTTGACCAGGTAGTTGCCGGCATAACGCCCCAGCGTGGCATCATCATTGACCACACGGAAAACCGACTTGATGCCTTGCTTGGTCAGTGCAGGATTAGTTGCCGAAGGAGTGATTTGAGGAATGCCGGCGTCACCGTAGATTTTCGAAGCAGGAATACTAGTGCCCGAGTTGTAGTGGCCGATGACGACAGCCACCTTGGCATCTACCAATCGCTGGGCCACCGCAGTACCGGTACGGGGGTCAGCTACATCGTCTTCGGAGACCAGTTTGAACTCCGCCACCTTGTCGCCAATTTTCAGTTTTTGCTGGTTGGCCTCTTCAATGGCGATGCTCACGCCATGTTCAACATCCAGCCCCTGGTGACCGGATGGTCCAGTCAGTGGCCCGGCAAAACCAATTCGGACCTGCTCGGTGTCAGCAGCAGTGGCGATCCCAACACTCAGCGCTGTAGCCATGGCCGCAGCGAGCGCTGTGAAGATCAGGTTATTTTTATACATATACCCCTCCCAGAAATCATCGGACAAACGAATTGAGCACGTTGGCGTGCAAGTCTTCTTTTCCACGTCCAGGCCCTTTCACGGCAACCAGACCTTATTCGGGACAATCTCACTGCATTGCACAGCCACCATCAGCGGCCGTACTTGTAAGATAACAGTCAGCAGGCAACTGTCAATGGGTGTATGCTAAGTACCAGCGGAAATGACAACGAAGAATTTCAGGCCGGAGGAAAAATGCACAAATCCGAGGCGCGTCTCACCAACGATCCTGGACGATCGCACCATGTGAGGTCAGTTGTTTGATAACATATGGGAAGCAGTCAACTGGCCGGATCAGCGGCCTTTGGACGAAACAAACAGAGACTTTTCGTCTATTTGACGAGGTCCACTCAGCTGTACAACCATTCATCTTCCGTGATGAGCATTTAGTTTCAGGAGCAACATAAATGGACGCGACAATTGGTACGCGCAGGGAAAATCTTGCAGAGACGGTTATCCGTGAACTGTCCAATCGCATTGATATAGGCACCTACGGTCCCGGTGAGAAGCTGCCTTCTGAACAGGCACTGTGCAAGGAATTCAACGTTAGTCGACCGGTCATCCGCGAGGCAGTCGCTTCGCTGCGCCTGGGGGGGCGCCTGATCGCACGGCAAGGTGTTGGCGTGTTTGTGGTGGAGCAAGACGTTAAGCGCATCGGCTATGCACTCAGCACCGCCGTGGATGATGTCCGCGCAGCAGCCCAAGTGCTGGAGCTTCGTCTGGGCATTGAAACCGAATCTGTTGCCAGGGCCGCCGAACGCCGTAGCCCGACCAGCATGGCGGACATTACACAGGCCTTCGATCGCTTTAACGCCCTGGATGGAAACGATCTTGAAGAAGAAGCCAAGGCCGACTTCGAGTTTCACCTCGCTATCGCCCGTGCTACCAACAATCCTCACTTCACCCAGCTTCTAGAGGCATTGGGACCGGACATCATCTTCGATCTGCACCTCAAACATGGACAATCCACAGGTAAGAGTCGCCAGGCACACATCAAGAAGATCGGCCGAGAACACGGTGCGATTCTTTCGGCGATTACCATGGGTGACATCAACGGTGCCCGCAATGCATTGCGCAAGCATCTTGAAGAAAGCCTCTCGCGCTATCAGCGCCTGGTACAGAGCGGAGAGTGATCTCCGCCCTGCTGTTTCACCTGATCAGCCAAGCCCCAGGCACAGATACTTGATCTCGACGTAATCCTCGATACCGTAGCGCGATCCTTCGCGCCCCAGACCAGAAGATTTGACGCCACCAAATGGCGCAACTTCTGTGGCCAGTACGCCCACGTTTACACCCACCATACCGTACTCCAGCGCCTCCGAAACCCGCCACACGCGTCCCAGGTCACGGGCGTAGACGTAGCAGGCCAGGCCGAATTCCGTGTCGTTGGCCAAGGCGATCACCTCGTTCTCGCTGCTGAAGCGGAACAAGGGCGCCACCGGCCCGAAGATTTCCTCCTGAGCCACACGCATATCGGCCGTCACGCCGGCCAGCAAGGTCGGCTCGTAGAAGGCACCACCCAAGGCGTGACGCTTGCCTCCCACCACCACCCGCGCCCCGGCCTCCCGAGCCTCGACCACCAATGCTTCGACACCGGCCAGCGCCTTGGCGTCGATCATCGGACCGACTTCGATGCCCGCCTGGGTACCTTCGCCGACTACCAGGCTGTTGATCCGGGCGGCAAATTTCTCGACGAATTGATCGTAGATACCGTCCTGGATAAAGAAGCGGTTAGCACAAACGCAGGTCTGGCCAGCGTTGCGGAATTTGGCAATCACCGCCCCTTCGACCGCCGCGTCAAGATCCGCATCATCAAACACAATGAACGGTGCGTTGCCACCCAACTCCATGGTGACTTTTTTGACCGTGGCGGCACACTGCTCAAGGAGCTTGATGCCAATCGGCGTAGAGCCAGTGAACGATAGTTTGCGCACGATCGGACTGGAAGTCAGCTCACCGCCGATCGCGCCCGAATCACCTGTGATCACACTCAGTACACCTGGGGGAATGCCAGCCCGCTCAGCCAGCACACAGAGTGCAAGCGCACTGAAAGGCGTCTGTGACGCTGGTTTGAGTACCAACGTACATCCGGCTGCCAACGCAGGCGCAGCCTTGCGGGTAATCATAGCCGCCGGGAAGTTCCAAGGGGTAATCGCGGCACAGACACCAATGGGCTCCTTGGTCACGATAAGCCGCCGGTCAGCATGGGGCGACGGGATCACATCGCCGTAGATACGCTTGCCCTCCTCCGCGTACCACTCCACGTAAGCAGCAGCGAAGGCGATTTCACCCCGCGCCTCGGCCAGCGGCTTACCTTGCTCGGCGGTCATGATCTGCGCCAGATCTTGCTGATGGTTCATGATTTCGCGAAACCATGCTTGCAGGCGAGCGGCCCGTTCCTTGGCCGTGAGTGCACGCCAGGCGGGTAACGCGGCCTGAGCGGCGCTGATCGCTCGCCGGGTTTCACTGGCCCCCATACGCGGTACACGCCCGATCACTTCACCGGTGGCCGGGTTGGTAACGTCGATGGTTTGCGCAGTGTCAGCCGCCACCCATTGACCATCGATGTAGCAAAGTTCACGCAGCAGTTCAGGATCGGCAAGTCTCATGATGAGGCGCTCGTATAAATTGAAGACAAAAAAAGGCGGGACGATCAATCCGTCCCGCCCGAGGTCAATCAGCGCGAAGCGAGTGCTTTTTCGCGTATCTGGCTCAAAGTCATTCGAGGGGTCAGTGCCTCCGGATCGACCTGAATCTCAATCAATGCCGGTTTCTGGGAAGCGACACACCGCTCGAAGGCCTCGGCGAACTGCTCGGTCGCCACGACCGTCTCGGCATGGAAGCCATAGGAACGGGCCAACATGGCGAAATCCGGGTTATGCAGCTCAGTACCGGAAACGCGACCTGGATAGCTACGCTCCTGGTGCATGCGGATGGTGCCGTACATGCCGTTGTTCACCACGATGACCACCAGACGGGCGTCGTAGTTGGCGGCCGTTGCCAGCTCCTGACCGTTCATGAGGAAACAGCCATCGCCAGCGAATGCTACGACCGTACGCTCTGGAGCAGTGATTTTGGCCGCCACTGCAGCCGGCACCCCATACCCCATCGAACCGTTGGTTGGGCCCAACAATGTACGGAAGGTGCGGTGCTGATAGCCGCGATGCACCCAACCGGTGTAGTTGCCCGCACCGCAGGTGATGATGCTATCGTGGGGCAGGCGATCATTGAGCCAGGCGATGACCTCGCTCATTTGCACAGAACCCGGCGAAGCTGGGCAGTCAAAATTGGCGCGGTAGCCACGATTGAGTTGTGCTGTCCAGTCAGCCAGCCCTTGCGGGTTGACGGCTGGCAAGGCAGCCACCTGCGCCGCGAAGGTTTTCATCCCGGCATTGATCGCCAGGGTGGGTTGATACACCCGCCCCAGTTCTTCAATGCCCGCATGCACGTGAACCAGCTTTTGCTTCGGCACCGGGATGTTGACCAGCGAATAGCCCCCCGTGGTCATCTCGCCCAAACGCGCGCCGATCACCAGTAACAGATCCGAATTTTTTACCGCTTCGACCAGCTCGGGACCGGCCGCCAGGCCCAGGTCACCGGCGTAATTGGGCAGCGTATTGTTGAACAGGTCCTGGCAGCGGAACGATGCCGCCACCGGAAGATTCTGTTTCTCGATAAACGCGCGGATATTATCCACCGCCTCCCCGCTCCAGCCGCCGCCACCGAGCACCACCAGCGGACGCTGCGCCTGAGCGATCAGGCTTTGCAGCTGTTCGAGCGAAGCAGGCGAAGCGGCCGGCTCGATGGCCTGCGCAGGACCGGCATCAGCGACATCCACCCGATCCGTCAGCATGTCTTCCGGCAGCGCCACGACGACCGGGCCCGGTCGACCGTTGGTGGCGCGATGGAAGGCCTGACTGAGCAGTTCCGGCAAGCGCGCGGCGTCATCCACTTCGACGACCCATTTGGCCATTTGACCAAACATGCGGCGATAATCGATCTCCTGGAAGGCTTCGCGCTCGACCTGATCTCGGGCCACCTGGCCGATAAACAGGATCATTGGCGTGGAATCCTGGAACGCCGTGTGTACGCCCACCGAAGCATTGGTTGCGCCCGGACCACGAGTCACGAAACAGATGCCCGGCTTGCCCGTCAGCTTGCCGTACGCCTCGGCCATGTATGCCGCCCCGCCTTCCTGACGGCAGACAATCAGCTCAATATCGTCCTTGGCATCATGCAATGCATCGAGCACTGCCAGATAACTTTCACCGGGCACACAGAAGGCACGTTCGACACCATTGATGCGTAAAGCATCGACCAGCACCTGACCGCCTGTGCGGGTCGCTGTGGAATTGTTGTTAGTCATCATTGTTCTCCATCAGGCCACGCGGTCAGATGACCGAGTCTTCCAAAAAGGGACGGTTTTCCACCACGCGGTCGTAAGACAGCGCGCTCAGATCCAGGCTGCGGTATTCGCCGTAAGTGATCAGCTCACTCAGGCCGCGACCAATTGCAGGCGCCTGTTGCAGGCCATGACCGCTGAAGCCATTGCAGAAGAGGAAGTTGCGCACCTCATTGTGCGGCCCGACGATTGCGTTGTGATCCAGCACGCAGAAGTCGTAGTGCCCTGCCCAGGAGTTGACCACTTTGATCGCCTCGAACGCCGGCACTCGCTCGGCGAGAATCGGCCAGACCTCTTCGTCAAA